>JAFAEA010000234.1 GCA_023424355.1 Chloroflexota bacterium
TGCGGGTTCAACCCCGTTGTTTCAACATCCAGCGCTACATATTCGGTGAGAGTCTTCTTCGACACTATCCAGTACTTTCCAGGCCGAATCCTTCCGGCAATTGATGGTTACGCCAGTGCTTCAGCAGAGCGCAGAATAACAGTGAGCAAATGGGCGAATCCGGTGGGAATCGGTGCGATGTTGATGAACTCATCTTCGCGGTGAGCGAAGCTGCCGGTGGTGACTCCAATGCAAACCGCCGGGATGCCTTGAGCAATCGGTACATTGGCATCTGTCGAGCTCGGTTCGTGGCGGATGTTTAGACCCAGTTCTGTGAGGACACCGTCGGCAATTTTCACGAGCGGGGCATCGGCTGGCTGTGTACCTGCGGGTCGATCACCGACCACTTCGACTTCCACACCAACACCCTCAGGTGTTGGCGAAGCGAGAATCGCATCGACCTGCTGCACCAAATTTTCAAGAGATTCGCTGCTGGTGGAACGCATATCCAGTACCGCGATGGCTTCCGGTGCGATTGTGTTCACACTGATTCCGCCACTGACAATGCCAGCATTGAACGACGTCTTGGGGGTGCTGAAGAGTTGGATATCATCCATATCTGCAATCAGATGTGCGAGATGGTGGATGGCACTCGGCGTGCCTGCCTGACCCCAGCTATGGCCACCCTTGCCAGTAACTTTAACGCGATAGCGTCGACTTCCGACTGCATCGTACGTCACGCTTCCGAGCGCATGTCCCTCGACGGCGATGGCACCGGCGATATCAGGCAGCCCGATCACGACGGCCTTCATGCCTCGGAGATCGCCGAGCCCTTCTTCGCCTACGTTGCCAGTGATCACAATATCGATCGCTGGCTGTTCGCCGAGCTGCTCAAACGCCCGTTTCAGCATCGCCACCGTCGCCACGGCAACGGTGTTATCGCCGATGCCCGGTCCATGCAAGGTGCTCTCCTTGCGAGTGACGGTTAGGTCCACATCGCGCGGAAATACGGTATCGGTGTGAGCTGCAATCAACAGGCACTTCGATCGATCTTTCCCGGCGATCCGGGCGGTGACATTGCCGATCTCATCCATCTGCACATCTTCATAGCCGAGCGTTTGCAATTCTTTTTCAACCACTCGGGCCCGATCCATCTCATCATTGGAAGGTGCCGAGACCTCGGTCAGGCGTGTGGTGAGTTCAATGATGGGCTCGAGATAGCCATCGGCGATATCGAGGGATCGCTGCAGCAATGGTGAGATTACGGTGCTCAATCTGGGGAACCTTTCAGGTTTGCAGGGCGAAAACGCGTGACATCGCTCGCCTCACAGAACAATCGTTTCGTGCTTTCGTCAGTATACCGCCGAACCCGGAGCCGCAGTCTGAAGAAACCAAACAAACATCCGCCTATATCCCGGTGAACCATATCGCGTGAAATGCCGGAAAGTGGCACAATAGTGCGAGTAATAACTGTGTTCGGTGATCCGGACTCCAACAAGCAGGAGCAACTTCATGGCGTTCCATCGATATGATGCGGTGGTGGTTGGCGCGGGTGGCGCTGGCCTCATGGCAGCGATTCAAATGGCAGGAAAAGCCAAGGTCGCTGTAGTAAGCAAGCTGTACCCAACCCGTTCCCACACCGGTGCTGCCCAGGGTGGTATCAGCGCCGCCCTCGGAAATGTCGAGGAAGATCACTGGGAATGGCACATGTACGACACCGTCAAGGGCGGTGACTATCTTGTGGATCAGGATGCTGCGGAAGTGCTGGCCCGCGAGGCGATCGACGCCGTTTACGAACTCGAGCATATGGGCCTTCCGTTCAACCGCACCCCGGAAGGAAAGATCGACCAGCGACGCTTCGGTGGTCACAGCCACCACTTCGGCGAAGGTCCGGTGAAGCGCGCATGCTATGCCGCCGACCGCACAGGTCACATGATCATCCAGACCCTGTATCAGCAGGGAATCAAGAACAACCTCAACTTCTTCGATGAGCATCACCTGGTAGATGTGTTGTTCTCCGAAGACGGCCAGTGCTGCGGTGTTGTGACCTATGAGATTCGCACCGGTGAGCTCCACACCATTCACGCCAAGACCGTGCTGATCGCCTCTGGTGGGTACGGGCGTATCTTCCGCGTGACTTCCAACGCCCTCGCCGGCACCGGCGATGGTGTGGCCATCCCGTATCGTCACGGAATCCCGCTGATGGACATGGAGATGTACCAGTTCCACCCAACCGGCATCTACAAGCTGGGTGTGCTTCTTTCCGAAGCTGCCCGTGGTGAAGGCGCCGTGGTGCGAAACAGCACCGGCGAAGCCTTTGCCGCCCGCTATGCACCGACCATGAAGGACCTTGCTCCTCGCGATATGATGAGCCGCTTCATCTGGCAGGAGATTCAGGAAGGCCGTGGTATCGATGGCAAGGATTACGTGCTTCTCGATGTCTCTCACCTTCCACCGGAAGTGATCGACGAAAAACTACCGGATATCACCGATTTCGCCCGCACCTATCTCGGCGTGGAGCCGAAGGAAGAAGGCGTGCCGATTCAGCCAACTGCTCACTACGCCATGGGTGGTCTCGGCACAAATGTCGATGCCCAGGTGATTCGCGATCCGCAAGGCACTGTGGTTCCGGGTCTGTTCTCAGCCGGCGAATCGGCCTGTGTTTCCGTGCATGGTGCCAACCGACTCGGTACCAACTCGCTTGTGGACCTCGTGGTGTTCGGTCGCCGCGCCGGCAAGCAGATGCTGCGCGATATCGAGACGCTGGAGTTCGCCGAGCTGCCGAAGAATGCGGACGAGTTCGCACGTGAGCAGATCGATACGCTCAAGTCCCGCCAATCGGGTGAGCGCGTCGCGGATCTTCGCAAGGCCATGCAGGACATCATGATGGACAACGTTTCGGTCTATCGCGATGAGAAGCTGCTGACTGAAGCCCAGAGCCGCATTGCCGAGCTGCGCGAGAGCTACAAGAACATCGCCATCATGGATAAGGGATCCAAGTACAACATGGATCTGCTGGAAGCCCTGGAGCTCGGCAACATGCTCGATCTCGCGGCACCCATCGTCCACGGTGCACTCGAACGAAAGGAGAGCCGTGGTGCGCACTATCGCGGCGATTTCGAGGCACGCGATGATGCGAACTGGCTCGCCCACTCCATGATCTATATGGAAGCGGATGATTCGCTTCGGCTTGAGAAGAAGCCGGTAGTGATCAAGCAGTTCGAGCCGAAGGAACGCAAGTACTAGGATCGTGTTCATTAATCTCCGGACCCTCACCGGAATCTCAGAATTCTGGAGAGGGACCGCGGTAAATCACCCGATTTGGGCCCAAAGCGCTTGCAAACTGATCTACAATCAAAAGTAACTCGAGCAATGGGGATTCGCAGGGAGAGGTAGAGGCATGGAAGTAACGCTGCGCATTAAGCGATTCAATCCGGAAGCGGATCGCAAGGCGCACTTCGAAGAGTATGTGGTGGATGTTGATCCGCGCGATCGCGTGCTGGATGCACTCAACCAGATCAAGTGGTACCAGGATGGCACCCTCACCTACCGCCGATCCTGCGGTCACGGTATTTGCGGCTCCGATGCCATGCGCATCAATGGTCGCAACCGACTCGCCTGTAAGGTGCTCATGCAGGACCTTGGTAAGCGCGTGACCCTCGAGCCGCTGATGGGCTTCAAGATCGAAAAGGACCTGCTTGTCGATATGGACAAGTTCTTCGATCAATACAAGTCCGTGAAGCCGTACCTCATCGCCGATGATGCTCCGGTTCACGGAGAGCGACTCCAGAGCCCGGATGATCGCCACGTATTCGATGACACAACAAAGTGCATTCTCTGCGCTGCCTGCACCACAAGCTGCCCGGTCACCTGGATGAGCGACGACTTTGTTGGTCCGGCCGCGATCGTGAACGCTCACCGCTTCATCTTCGATAGCCGCGATACCGGCGCAGCCGAACGCCTGCAGATTCTCAACAAGGGAACGGGTGTATGGCGTTGCCGCACAGTTTTCAACTGCACTGATGCCTGCCCGCGCGATATCAAGGTGACGGAAGCCATCGAGCAGGTGAAGCGTGCGCTGATCTTTGGAGACGCGTAGGCCATGGATTGGCTGACCACCCGCCCCACTCCGGATCAGGCAAATCATTGGTTGGCATTGCTGAGTCTGGTGCTCTTCGCCATCGGCGTAGTTGCCAGTGGTGTATTGAGCACCCGGCCAGGTTTGCCGCCGTTTAACGGCAAGTACACCCAGAAGTTCGTGATGCGCGCCTGCACCATCGTTGGCTGGATTTGCGGCTTCGGTATGCTGTTCGGCATCATCCGGTTGCTCCAAATCGATCCGGCCACGCTGGGCCGTCCGATATGGATTGTGCTGAGCTGGATCGCTCTTGTCGCTGCCATCGGCTGGCTTGTCTACTCGGCTCCGGTGGATCGGGAACAGCGTAAGCTCAACGACCAGCGCATGGCAAGCACAAAGAAGGCCAAACCGGCGCGCAAGAAACCAGCCTGAATCAAACACATTTGAAAACACAGAAACGGCGGAATCAGTATCGATTCCGCCGTTTGTTGTTGCTGTGTTAGCCGTGCACCCTCTGTCGACACTAACCTTCCAGCTTGCCTCCGGCCGTGAGCTCCCATCAGGAAACCTCACATCACCCGAAGAGTGCTGCTTAAGGCTGCTACCTTCCGGTCCTGACCTGATTCACAGTTCCCCGCCGTGTGAGACCCAATGCTCAACACTCCGTACCGGAACAGTCCTACAAGGCGTGCCTCGAGAGGGAATTCAACCTCGCTAGAGCGGATTGCGAGTACAGGGCACCGCTAACTCCCCGTCTAGCACGACTTGGCAAAGTATAGCCTCTGCCGCTGGCTCTGCCCACCGAACGTGAACAGTTTGTTACGCACTGAAGGTATTTTCTGTCGGGGCAACGAGGGTGCCGAGATCGCGAATCTGTTGCATCCTGGGGCCAATAACGTTGATGCGGTACTGTTGTGTCCTGCCCTCACCAAATGTGATCAGGTGATATTCGAGTCCACGTCGCGTGAGTTCTCGCGCAAAAATCGCACAGCGGCTGAAGTTAATCTGCAGAGCATCGAGCATCATCATATCCACACTGGCCAGCGAGAACGCCATGGTTTCTTCCAGCCAGAGCGTGATCTCGAACACACTGGCATCCACCTCAACGTCGCCCACCAGGTGAAAGTGAGGATCGTGTCGGATCTCGGTGGTGATCTCCTTGATCATCGCCTTCGTGGAATCCTCACCGGGTTCCCACTGCCACAGGTAATGAGATCGCACCACATCCCGGAGATTCGCGAAAACCTCCATATCCAGGATTGGTGCTGAACCCTCTACGGGCGCTTCTGCCACAGATTCATTCTCGCTCTGCGGCATCATTTCGGTCTGGTCACGGTCATCCATGCGTTTCTCTCGTATACTTCTCTCGTAGTTCGTATTGATTGCTGGACGCAGGGGTAAACGTATGCCATCGCTGATTGAACGACTGACCGGTCGCAAAGAAAAAACATCCGACGATCCGGTGTGCCCGGATCACTCCGTACCTATGCTTTTGCGCGGTAAGCTTGGTCGGCCTGCGCGGTTCCACGACCAAACGTCCAGCGAGTATACCCTGATCTATTTCTGCCCAGTCGAGGATTGCGCCAATCAGGCAGAGCGTACGGTCCGGCGAAACCAGGCTGCCGTTCCCGGAGCACAGCCGGATCGACCGGCCTACGCTCGCCGAAACGGCTAACTCCACCTACTTCTCCAGATTCTCACCCTGATAGCGACCGCGGTAACCATCTGCGGTCGCTTCGCTCATTCCGAAGAACACCAGTTGCATCACACGAGCGTTTTTCTGCACGCGGAATCCGGCAGGGTTAATCACCTCGAGCATGCTGGTGGAGCGTCCGTTATAACCGGCATCCCACACAGCGGTGTAAATGGTGACTCCACAGCGAGTGAGGCTGCTTCGAGGGCGCCCCAGTGCCATCAGGTTCTTCGGGATATCCACGACTTCGTTGTAGACGATGTGATAAATGCCCGGCTCCAGCGTGACCCAGCCATCCTCATCGAACTCGACTGGCTCAAGTTCTGGCAACACACGATCTGCAGAATCGATACCGACGGCGCCCGCTCCCGAATGCTTCGCCAACTCACGCAGTGTGAGATCCACGCCGTTCGGCTGTACCTGGTTTTCAACATCTTGCATTTCGGTTAGCAGCGGACGTTCCGAATTGATGAGGGCGAGTAGCTGTTCGCGGCTAAGTGCTCCTGCGAGCGATGGGGTTTCTGCGGACATCTGTTGCTCCTGATAATCGGCTAGTTCAGACTCAGATGATAAGCATACGCCAGCCTTTGACCAACCGGGCGGCGTGTGGAAGAATCGGTTGATTGTGCATCTGTACCGGGGAACTCTTCGTTGGCATCCAGAAATGCGTTTTCCACTCTGCGCCATGTCGATTTCCGCAAGCTGTGGCTGGCGGATACGCTTTCCGTACTCGGTTGGCAAATCCAGAGAATGGCCATCACCTGGCATGTGTATGAACTCACGGGCGATCCGCTTGCACTTGGTGCGTTAGGACTCGCCCGCTTTGCCCCTGTGATCATCTTCGGTTTGCTGGGCGGCATGATTGCCGATCAACGGGATCGACGCATGGTGCTGGTTTGGACGCACCTCGCCCTCATGCTCACATCAGCCGCATTGGTGATCGCAACACTTGCCGAACGAGATGCCCTTGCCGTGATCTACGCTGTCACGATTGCGAGCTCGGCACTCAACTCGCTTGCCGGTCCAGCACGCCAGGCACTTATCCCGAATCTGGTGCCCAGAAACGAGATTGCGGGAGCGGCAACCATGGCAAATCTCGCTATGCAGGCCGCGATGGTGGTTGGACCCGCAATCGGTGGTGTGCTCATCGCACAGACATCGCTGGCGCTCGTCTATGGCATTAACGCCATCGGATTCCTCGCCGTAATCATCGCTGCATTGGCGATCAAGGCCCGGCCGGATGTGCATATCAACGCCGAGCGAGGCATCGGCGCCATCAAGGCAGGCTTCGTGTTCCTGTGGCAAACCCCTATTCTGCTCGCTGTGATGGGGCTTGACTTCATCGCAACATTCTTTGGAGCCTTCACCAACCTGCTCCCGATCTTCGCCGACGATATCTGGGGCGGCGGAGCCAACACGCTGGGACTGCTTCTTAGCGCACCCGCCGCGGGCGCAGTCATCGGTAGCGTGGTTTTCGGATTGATGAAGATGCCCACCAAACCAGGCCTCGGGATGGTCGCATGTGTAATTGCTTACGGACTCTGCATCGTGGGCTTCGGCATGAGCCCTTCAATGTGGCTGGCGATGATCTTCCTGGCCGGAACCGGTGCAGCCGATTCGATTTCGATGGCGCTGCGCCACACCATCCGTAACCTGGTGACTCCAGACAACTATCGCGGACGCATCGCCAGTGCACACTCGATGTTCGC
>JAFAEA010000302.1 GCA_023424355.1 Chloroflexota bacterium
ATTATTTGGCCATCCACCACGCGCGTGCTGAGGTTGACCAATGGTTTGTCGGCATTCGGTGCGAACCCGCCAGATGCGTTGATCACATCGATCATGCGATCTCCGGGTTCAATCACCACTACACCAGGCGTGGAGATGGCACCGCGAACTTCTACCGCGATCTCCTGATTCTCCGGGACGAGAATCGTAATTGTAGGTTCGGCTCTTGAGTCGAGCCAGGAAATCGTGGCAAATGCCGCGATGCATGCAGCCGCTACCATTGCCAAGAGCCAGAGGATGGTTTTCCATGCATCCTGGACCTTTTCCTGACTCGCCGGGAGAGGATTCACACGCGAATCTTGCGGAGTTGTGTGCCCGCTCCCAGCAGTATCAGAGTGGACATTGCTGCCATGGCTGCGATCGTCGATGAATCTGCTTCAATACCGGCACCAGTTTCAGGTAGTGCGGCAACCACAGGCACCTGATTCACCGGAGCCGCAGGTACATAAGTCACGGGTGCTGCAGGCACGTCAGTCACCGGTGCTGCAGGCACGGTCTCTTCTGGCGCTGCTTCAGCAGGAATCTCGGTTGGCAATTCGGTCACGGAAGGGGAAGGTTCTGTGACTGTTGGAGCTGGGGTTGGCACGAGCGCAGCTGTCGGAGCAGGAGCTGGTGGTGAGGTGGGCAATGGCTCGGGAACGGCTGTGGGGAGTTGTGATTCGTTCCAAATATTGGGATCAAACGGATCAGCATCCTCAACATCCACAACGCCATCATTATCGTCGTCTGGATCGGTTACGTTGGGATTGCCGTCTCCGTCGAAATCGCCCAGATCCTGCCGCGCAAGAACATTGTTAGAGGGAGTAGTTGCCTGCGCCTCGCTACTGGCCACCAGGCTGGCACCGAAAACTGCCAACGCGAGACAGAACACGGACACCAAAAACCGCACAGAACGATTCATATTTCACCCTCGACCACGTGAAACGGCGATCAACAGTTACCAGTTACTCAACGATTGACTAACAGTAATTGGTGATAAGCCACATTGTCAAGAGGTCCGCAAAATCCACGGCCAATGTCTCCTGAGTGCGTCCATATGTTCCGGCTTATGTCTGAGCAGTCGGAGATTTGGGAGGCTTCCTGTGATTAAGTTTGTAAACCAAAGTTTTTGATCGAGTACCCGTGGCTCTGGATGTCGAGACCTCGGTCTAACGTCGCTACAAGCAGTTGCGGCCACAAGGCACGACTCCAGAATGTCGTCGCGCCTTGTTGACTTATTACTCCGGCAAAATGCGGACTGCGCCCTTATCTGCCGAGGCGGCGAACGCAGCGTACGCCTTCAACGCAGTGGTCACATTACGCTTTCGCGGAGCAGCGGGTTTCCAGCCGAGCTTGTCCTGTTCGGCACGACGAGCGGCGAGTTCCTCATCCGAAATCGCAAGGTTAATGGTGCGATTCGGGATATCAATCTCGATGGTGTCGCCATTGCGTACCAGCCCGATGGCGCCACCCTGGGCGGCCTCCGGAGAGGCGTGCCCGATGGAGAGACCAGATGTACCGCCACTGAAGCGGCCATCGGTCACGAGAGCGCACGCCTTGCCCAAACCGCGTGATTTCAGGTAGCTGGTTGGATAGAGCATTTCCTGCATGCCCGGACCACCCTTCGGACCTTCGTAGCGGATGACAACAACATCGCCTTCCTTCACTTCGCGACCGAGGATACCCTTCACGGCATCATTCTGGCTCTCGTACACCACAGCAGGGCCGGTGAACTTGAGGATGCTCTCGTCAACACCGGCGGTTTTCACGATGCAGCCATCCAGTGCGATATTGCCTTTCAGCACCGCGAGACCACCATCCTGGGAGAATGGATTCTTTGCCGAGCGGATGACGCCGTTCTCTCGGTCATTATCGAGTTCATCCCATCGAGCAGCCTGGCTAAACGCTTGCTGAGTCGCGACGCCACCTGGAGCTGCCTTGAAGAGCTCGTGGACCTTCTCGTCCTCGGTACGATCAATCGCCCAGGAATCGATCGCATCACCGATGGTTGGAGCGTACACAGTTGGCGAATCGCGATGGATCAGACCGGCTTCGTCGAGTTGGCCAAGAATCGCCATGATTCCGCCAGCTCGGTGTACATCTTCCATGTGAACATTTGCAACTGCTGGTGCCACCTTGGAGAGGCATGGCACCTTGCGAGAAAGAGCATCGATATCGTCCATATCGAAATCGATTTCGCCCTCGTGTGCGGCCGCGAGAATATGCAAAACGGTGTTTGTGGAGCCGCCCATGGCGATATCAAGGGACATCGCATTCGCGAACGCATTCTTGTTGGCAACATTGCGCGGGAGCACGCTCTCGTCATCATTTTCGTAGTACCGCTTGGTCATTTCGACGGCGATACGTCCGGCATTGAGGAAGAGCTGCTTGCGATCGATGTGGGTGGCAAGCGTGGATCCATTGCCCGGAAGCGAGAGGCCAAGCGCCTCGGTGAGGCAGTTCATCGAGTTGGCGGTGAACATACCGGAGCATGATCCGCAGGTCGGACAGGCGTTTTGCTCGATTGCCATGAGATCGCTATCGGAAACGCTTTCGTCACCCGCAGCCACCATCGCATCGATGAGATCCATACTCTGCGTCTTGCCATTCAAGGTGACCTTGCCGGCCTCCATCGGACCACCAGAAACGAAGATCGCCGGGATGTTGAGTCGCATAGCGGCGTTGAGCATTCCTGGGGTGATCTTGTCGCAGTTGGAAATACACACCATGGCATCGGCGCAGTGGGCATTCACCATGTACTCGACGCTATCGGCGATGATCTCGCGGGATGGGAGAGAGTAGAGCATGCCATCGTGACCCATGGCGATGCCGTCATCGACCGCGATGGTGTTGAACTCCTTGGCGATGCCGCCCGCTTTCTCGATCTCGCGTGCCACCAACTGGCCGAGATCTTTCAGGTGAACGTGACCAGGCACGAACTGCGTGAACGAGTTCACCACGGCAATGATTGGCTTGCCGAAATCACCATCTTTCACGCCGGTGGCGCGCCAAAGTCCACGGGCGCCTGCCATATTGCGTCCGTGAGTAGTTGTTCGAGATCGATACTGTGGCATGTGAGACAACTGCTTTCTTGTGGATATGAAACGAAACTCACCAGGGAGGTGGCGCCGTTGCCTCGCTCCGGGTTCTCAGTCCATTATGGTATCGCTGAAAGTGCCTGATGGAAAGTGAAAACCCGGTTGCTCGTGCTGTACAATCTCTCTCGGAGGGGTGCCAGAGCGGACGAATGGAACGGTCTTGAAAACCGTCGAGGTGTCACAGCCTCCGCGGGTTCGAATCCCGCCCCCTCCGCCACAGTCTATAGTTGTTGAAGGACCCTGCAGGCTCTGCGGGGTCTTTTCGCAAGTTTTCAGCGGAGGGATATCGCCGTGGGGTTCCAATCGTCAGAGAAGTTTTGCTCCCTATTCCCGGATGTCAGATTCCCAATTATTCAGGCACCGATGGCTGGCACCGCTACACCAGAGCTGGCTGCAGCGGTTTCCAATGCTGGCGGACTTGGCTCCATTGGCATCGGGTCCAGCAATCCTGCGTCGGCGCGCGAAATGATTCTGGCAACCCAGGCACTCACCGACCTCCCTTTCAATGTCAATGTGTTCTGCCATCAACCACCGCAACGAGATTCGAAGGTTGAGCAGGACTGGATCACTCACCTGGGGCCGCTCTTTGAGGAGTTCGATGCAGAACCTCCCATTGAACTGACCGAAAACAACAAGAGTTTCCTTGCCGACGACGACGTTCTGGAGATCTTGCTGGAGACGAAGCCCCCTGTTGTGAGCTTCCATTTCGGACTTCCTCATCCACACCAACTTGCTGCCTTAAAGAATGCGGGTATCACGACCCTCGCCACCGCTACAGACCTCGCTGACGCACGATTGATTGAGTCTGCGGGAGTGGACGCGATTGTGGCTCAAGGAATCGAAGCAGGAGGGCACCGTGGAGTCTTCTCTCTCGATGAAACCGATGAAAAACTCCCTACGTCAGTCCTCGTACGATTGCTCGTGTCTCAACTGGACATTCCGGTCATCGCCAGTGGCGGGATCATGGATGGAAAAGGGATCCGTGCCATGCTCGATATTGGGGCAGTTGCGGCCCAAATGGGAACCGCGTTCGTTCTCTGTCCGGAATCTGCTGCCAATTCCGGATACCGAGATGCACTCAAGAGTGAGAAGTCAGCAGCTACTCGTCTGACCCGCACGATTTCCGGTCGACCCGCACGCGGTTTGAATAGTCGACTGATTGAATACTGCGAATCTCCTGAAAGTCCCAAACCTCCTGCATATCCGGTGACGTACGATGCCGGCAAGCAGTTGATTGCTGCCGCCGCTGGTCACGGCAACTTCGAGATCGCTGCACATTGGGCCGGGCAGGGGGCGCCACTCGCCCGGGAAATGCCAGCGGCCGATCTTGTGGAAACGCTCATGTCAGAACTGGAGGGCTAATGAATTCCTGGGATATGCGGTACTCCAACAAGAATTATCTGTTCGGGAAAGAGCCGAGCCATTTTCTCGTGGAGCGTGAACAGTACTTCCAACCAAAGCAGGTAGCGCTAATGATCGCCGATGGTGAGGGACGCAATGGCGTCCACCTCGCGAAAATGGGACTCCGCGTCCACTCGGTCGATGGATCTACGGTGGCCCTGCGAAAGGCCAAGAAGCTCGCCGATGAGTCGGGAGTGCAGATGGTACTGGAGCAGGCAGATCTCACCGATTGGACCTGGTATCACGACTCCTACGATCACGTGATCGGCATCATGATTCAATTTGCCGATCCTGATACCCGGGAGAAACTCTTCGCCAACATGAAGAGTGCCGTGAAACCTGGTGGATACATGATGTTGCATGGGTATCGACCGGAGCAGGTTGCACTTGGTACTGGTGGACCTGGTGATCCGGATTACATGTACACCGAGGAGATGCTTGGCGATGCATTTGCCGATTTCGAGATCATCGAGCTGAGTTCAGAAGATCGCGAAGTGCAGGATGGTGTCGCTCATCGCGGAAACTCAGCGCTGATTAATCTCATTGCGAGGAGACCGCTTTAGCGATCTGCGTTTTACGATAGTACGTAATTGGGGACCGATTCGGAACAATTGAGTGGGCCCAAAAAACAGCCGGGTGGGGTCAGTCCCAACCGGCTGTTTTCTTGAGATACCTAGGAGGCGTGCTTACTCGGGCCAATCGGTTTCTGCTTGCCGATGACGGTCCTGCCACCCATGTATGGGCGCAGAACTTCGGGAATCACAATTGTGCCATCTTCCTGCTGATTGTTCTCCAAAATCGCGATCATCACGCGCGGAAGTGCAAGTGCCGATCCGTTGAGCGTGTGCAGCAGTGTCGGCTTGCCATTCTCGTTGCGGTAGCGGATGTTCGCCCGTCGCGCCTGGAAATCGCGGAAGTTGGAGCAGCTGCTCACTTCCAGCCACTCTTCACAGCCTGGAGCCCAAATTTCGATGTCCCACGTGTGGGCGGAACCGAATCCGGTATCGCCAGTGCACAGATCAAGGAGTCGATAGGGGAGGCCCAGCTGATCAATCAAGTAAGTGGATTCCGCGATGAGGTTCTGGAGCTCCGCATCGGATTCATCCGGATGCACGAACTTCACCAACTCGACTTTCATGAACTGAAATACGCGCTTGATGCCACGAACATCCCGGCCGGCCGAAACCTTCTCCCGCCGGAAGCACGGCGTGCCGGCCGTGACATAGACCGGTAGCGTTTCACCATCCAGAATCTCGTTGCTATACATGTTGGTGAGCGGAACCTCAGCTGTCGGAATCAGCCACTTGTCCTCTTCATGATCTTTGAAGAGCGTATCGGCGAACTTGGGCAACTGACTCGTACCAACTAGTGCATCGCTGCCAACCTGATATGGTGGCTGAACTTCCAAATAGCCATGACGCTCAGTGTGGACATCCAGCATCCAGTCGATGAGCGCGCGCTGTAGCCGCGCCAAATCGCCCCGCAGGAAGTAGGAGCGTGAACCGGCGATCTTTACTGCTCGCTCAAAATCAATCAGCTCCAACTCCTCGGCAATATCCCAATGCGGCTTGGGCGTGAAGGAAAACTCCCGCATCTCTCCCTGAACCGGTCCCGGAACGTTATCGTGTTCGTCCTTGCCGATGGGTACTTCCAGATCCGGAAGATTCGGGATTCCAAGCAGCAGTTCGCGCAGCTCCCCGTCGGTTGCGTTTGCTTCGGCATCCAGCGCGCTGATCTTGTCGCCAAGAGATCCCATTTCGGCGATCAGTTTCTGTCGCTCGTCCGGATCCTTCGTTTTGCCAACCAGCTTCGAGCCGGCATTGCGCTCGGCCTTAACCTTGTCCACCTCGGAGATGAGCGCGCGGCGCTTCTCATCGAGAGCGAGGAGCTGATCGACGTCCACGGTTTCTCCACGGGTTTCGATACGCCGCTTAAACTCTTCCGGGTTCTCCCGAATCATACGAATATCGTTCACGATTATGACCTTTCATCAACAACACACATGCAGGCTTAAGCGTGCCGCCAATTGGCAGCCGCTGACAAGGGGTTTTGCCCCGCGGTGCCGATCCGGCAGCGGAGATGGCTCCGAACTGATCAGTCTGCCGCGGGGCTTTCAGATCTGGAACTGGAGTACGCGGCGCCGAGTTCGACTCCAGGCAGGAATTTTAGCCAATCTGGCTGACGGCGCAGATCGAGGCGGCGTTCGATGGTGTAGTAGACACCCGGGCGCGGTTCGTGCGGCACGGTGCTGAGTTCCATGCGGGCATCCTGAAGGCTTTTGCTGCCCTTGCGATGATTGCAGGTTTTGCAGCTGGCAACCACATTGGTCCACTCATGCTTGCCACCGCGACAGCGGGGGACGATGTGATCGACTGTCAGGTCCCGATCTACAACTCCGCAGTACTGGCACGTAAAGCGATCGCGGATGAATATCTCGCGACGACTGAGCTTGACTCGCGGTCTCGGACGACGCACAAATGCCCGCAGTCTGATGACTGAGGGCATTTGGAAGGCGCGTGTCGTTGTATGGAGGTGTTGTGTTCTTTGCTCTAACATGTCGGCCTTGCCGCCTAAAATGAGCACAAGAGCACGTCGAACGTCGCACACGTTCAATGGTTCATAGTTCTGGTTAAGTACCAGTACGGCGTTATTCACCCTGCCGAACCCTTTCGGATCAGGATTGCCGCGGATCCCTTCGCACCAGGTACCGAATGCAACCGTTGCGACTTTCACTGAAAGGAAGAGTAGCAAACCTTAACAGCTTTACCAAGGGTGATTCAATGAAACCTATGTTAACAGCGTCAATTCACGCCGACAGCAACGTCATGCAAGTACGGTTTCAGGAAATGACCAGTGAACGATTCCGGTATTTCCACGATCTCCTCAGGTGTTCCCTGTGCGATAATCTGTCCGCCGCCGGAGCCACCTTCTGGTCCTAGATCGATGATCCAGTCCGCGCTTTTGATGATGTCCAAATTGTGCTCAATCACGAGTACGGTGTTGCCACCATCCGCGAGGCGCTGGAGTACCTGCAGGAGTCGCTCGATATCCGCGAAGTGCAGACCCGTGGTCGGCTCATCAAGGATGTACATGGTCTTGCCGGTTGAACGGCGAGAAAGCTCGCTGCTGAGTTTTACGCGCTGGGCCTCACCACCGGAGAGCTGCGTCGCCGGCTGGCCGAGCTTGATGTATCCGAGTCCGACATCGTAGAGCGTTTGCATCTTGTTGCGGATACTCGGCACATTTTCAAAGAATTCGAGCGCTTCCTCGACGGTGAGATCGAGCACATCGGCAATCGACTTGCCCTTGTACAGAATCTCGAGCGCTTCGCGGTTATAGCGAGCACCATGGCAAACTTCGCACGGCACAAACACATCCGGCAGGAAGTTCATCTCGATCTGGATGATGCCTTCACCCTTACAGGCTTCGCAGCGACCACCCTTGACGTTGAAGCTGAATCGACCCGGCTTGTAGCCGCGAGTCTTCGCTTCCGGCATGGATGCGAACAGCTCTCGGATGGTGGTGAACACACCGGTGTACGTGGCTGGATTGGAGCGCGGAGTGCGACCAATCGGGCTTTGATCGATTTCGATCACCTTGTCCAGATTCTTTACGCCTTCCAGTGCATCGTGCGATCCCGGACGCTGTCGGGCCCGGTGCAGATCCATAGCGAGACGCTTGTGCAACGTGTCGGTGATGAGCGAGCTCTTGCCCGAACCGGATACGCCGGTGACGCACATGAAGGTGCCCAGCGGGAACTCCACCGTGACATCCTTCAGGTTGTTCTCGCTGGCTTTCACCAACTTGAGGAATTTGCCATTTCCTTCACGACGCTTCTTCGGCACATTGATCTTCTTGCGACCACTGAGGTAATCACCAGTGATCGAGTTCGTGTTCGCCTTGATCGCATCCAGCGGACCTTCGGCCACGAGATGGCCACCGTGCTCACCTGCACCCGGACCGATATCTACGATCCAGTCTGCCGCGCGCATGGTGTCTTCATCGTGTTCAACCACGATCAGGGTGTTGCCGATATCGCGGAGACGTTCCAACGTCTTGATCAGCCGCGCGTTGTCGCGCTGATGCAAACCGATGCTCGGCTCATCGAGGATGTACAACACACCCATCAGGCTGGAGCCGATTTGCGTCGCCAGGCGAATGCGTTGCGCCTCGCCACCGGAGAGCGTGTTGGCACTGCGTTCCATGGTGAGGTAATCGAGTCCCACATCAACCAGGAAGCCGAGCCGCTCGCAGATCTCCTTGAGAATCTGTCTCGCAATCAGGAATTCGCGATTGTTCAGCACTGCATCTGGATGATCCGCCGGATCGAAGTTCAGTGACGAGAACCAGGCACTGGCCTCGTGAACCGGCATGCGAGTGACCTCGATGATGCTCTTGCCATCTACTGTAACCGCCAGAATCTCCGGACGAAGTCGCTGACCGTGGCAGGTCGGGCAGGGGCGAGTGGCCATAAACCGCTCGATTTCTTCCTTGGCCCAGTCGCTTTCGGTCTGGTTGTATCGCCGCTGCATGTTCGGGATGACACCCTCGAAAGCGACATCATATGTGCGCGTTCTGCCCGATCGCGGCGAGTATTTCACCTTCACCTTGTCGTCGCCAGTGCCGTTAAGCAACAGGCTGACATGGGCTGGATCCATCTCCATCACCGGCACATCGAGCGAGAAGTCGTACGCTTCGGCGACTCCCTTGAGGAGCGATCCGTACCACTTGCTGTTTTCCAACCCGCTCCGCATCCATGGCACGATCGCACCTTGAGCAATGCTCAGCGCACGGTTCGGGATGATCATTTCCGGATCCAGCTCCATGGTGGACCCGAGACCCATGCAGGTTTCGCAGGCACCGTGCGGGCTATTGAAGCTGAAGTTGCGCGGTTCGAGTTCGGCGTAGCTGAAGCCACACTTCGGACATGCGAACTTCTCGGAGAACGAGATCTCTTCGCCATCTACGATTTGGGCGACGGCAATGCCATCGCTCATCCGCAATGCGACTTCGAGCGAATCGACCAGACGTACCTTGTCCGGATGCTGTTCGCCTTCCGGAATGTCATCGTGGTGGCGGATCACCAGTCGATCAACCACGACCTCAATGGTGTGCTTCTTCGTTTTAGCGAGCTTTATGGTGGTGTCGGTTTCGTGGATTTCGCCGTCCACGCGCACTCGGGCGAAGCCCTGACGCCGGATTTCCTCGAGCGTGGCGAGGTGCTCGCCCTTGCGGTCGCGAATCACCGGACCCAGGATCATCAGGCGGGTGCCATCTTCCATAGAGAGAAGCGTATCTGCCATCTGCTGCGGAGTCTGGCGCTCAATCGGTGTTCCATCCAGCGGACAATGTGGGTGACCAATACGCGCCCAGAGGAGTCGCATGTAGTCGTACACCTCGGTGACCGTGCCGACGGTCGACCTTGGGTTACGGCTGGTGCCTTTTTGATCGATTGAAATCGCTGGAGAAAGCCCCTCGATCAGATCTAGATCGGGCTTTTCCATTTGACCAAGGAACTGCCGCGCATAGGCGCTGAGCGATTCCACGTATCGGCGCTGACCTTCGGCGAAGATGGTATCGAACGCGAGCGATGATTTTCCCGAACCCGATAGTCCGGTGAAAACCACCAGACTATCGCGTGGGATTTCGACGGTAATGTTTTTGAGATTGTGCTCGCGGGCACCTTGAACGCGGATGTGGTCGAACTGCGGCATGTTGACCCCTGGGGTGAGTGCAAACTGGAATGCGAACATTTATTCGCATTTGACAGTGTACCACGCCCAGGGACGCCATAAACAGCGGGTAAGCATTAAGGAACTATCGGGAATCTCAGTTGCCGATTTGCACCTTTTTGTTGCCTTCTGCTTGCGATCGTAGAGCACCATCAATCATGCGTACAGTCTTCATTGCTTCTCGCAAACTGCCCTCGGGTTCAGTGCCATCGCGATGGCTCGCGATGATATCCCGATGGACGGCTTCGATGCCCTGATACGTGAATGCGGGGTTCAGATCGCGACTGACAGCTCCGGAATCGCTGGCGTAGGTGACCGTGGCGTGCTGATCGTTCAGCACGATCCTCCCGGTAGTGCCGGTGAGCTCCAGATGAATCACTGGCCAGGAATCCTTCATGCCGTAGATATGTCCTCTTACGCCATTGGCCCAGCTGTACATCGCCTCGAGTCCCGGTTCGAGGTCCGGAGTGCGACCGCCATCGCCCTTGTATTCCACACCGTAATTCTCCTGGCCGGGTTCGAGTTCGGCGTAGCAGGAAACGGGATCGGATTTGGCGAAGTAGGTGAGTAGATCCAACATGTGGGTATGGTTGCGCCACATCATGGAACGCGCACCGCTGAAATGCACCTTGGCATGCTTGAGCTCGCCGATGGTTCCGGCTTCGATTTCACGTTGGGCCGCGACATATGTTGGATACCAACGACGGGTCAGGTTCACCGCGACCGTCGAATCGCTGGCATCTACCGCATCTAAAATTTGCTGTGAGCTGGGGATATCCACCGACATCGGTTTCTCTAGCATGATCATCGGCACCTTGTGCTCCAGCGCCTTCATCATCGCCATCTCATGCAGCGTATCCGGAATGGCGATCACAAGGAAATCCGGCTTCTCGGTGGCGAGCATCTTATCCAGATCGTCGTACAACTGGAGGTCTGGCCAGCGTTCAGACCAGGTATTGGCGAAGTCAGTTCTGAGGGATTCGGTGAGATCGCACGCCGCGATGTGCTCCACCTCAGGGATGCGCGCCAGCGACGCCGTGTGGCTTCTCGCCATCGCGGTGCCCAGCAGTGGCGAACTCGCCTGTCCCGGTGCCGCCGCCGCGATGGGGCTGAGTCCTACAATCGCTGCTCGAATCGGTTCTGCCTGTTTCATTCTTTCTCTCCCGTCGCTTCGTTCTCGGGTACATGTGTGGGTTCATAAGACACCAGACGAAGGAATTGCACAATAGTTTGACGGGCGAACTTTTGAATTGGATCATTGTTGTTGACAGTTTTGCTATACTGGATTCAATCCTGTGAGCGGGAGGAGTAGGTGTGGATACCTGCCAGAAAGCGATGGCCATCGGCTGGAAGTCATTGCGAGGAATGCCACACTGAACGTCGCCTGTGAGGAGCATCGGTGAAGCAATTTAGCTGATGACGGGTCTCGCCCGATATAGCGATTCGAGAGCGATGGATACGTCCATCGAAGCGAGGTGGTACCGCGGTCCCCATTCTGGGTTCCCGTCCTGGCATTTGTCAGGGCGGTTTTTCTGTTAATCGCACGCAGTGCGAATAACAGAATCCCCCGGCGCAGCCGGTCCAAATATCCGGCTGAAGACAATTTTTGAGATCAATCACTATGCCGGGCAAAGGGCCCCGGACTATAAGCGTACGGTGGAGTTGGAACTATGAAAGAGAATCGCCCGGCAGAACTCGCAAAAACCTACAACCCCAAGGAAGTGGAATCCGGTCTCTACGACTGGTGGGACAACCAGGGCTACTTCCAGCCAAACGACAAGGATCTCACGGAAGGGCGCAAGCCATTCGTGATCATCATGCCGCCGCCGAACGTAACCGGTGTGCTCCACGTGGGGCACGTGATGTTCGTGGCGCTGGAAGACATCATGATCCGTTGGCACCGCATGATGGGTGACCCCACACTCTGGGTGCCGGGTGCCGATCACGCCGGTATTGCCGGTCAGTGGGTGGTGGAGAAGCAACTCGCTGAAGAAGGACTTACCCGCCACGATCTCGGACGCGAAAAATTCCTCGAGCGCGTGTGGGAATATATGGATACCGTGCGACCGCAGATCCGGGAGCAGATGCGACTCCTCGGCGCCAGCGCCGACTGGACCCGTTTTGCCTTCACCATGGATCCGGGCCCGGCCAAGGCAGTGCGCCGTGCATTCAAGCATCTCTACGACAAGGATCTCATTTATCGCGGTGAGCGACTCATCAGCTGGTGTCCGCGCTGTAACACGGCCATCAGCGATCTCGAGATCAAGTATCAGGATGTTCAAACCAACCTCTGGCACCTCGCGTACCCGGTGGAGGGCACAGACGAGAGGCTGGTGGTGGCGACAACGCGTCCGGAGACGATGCTCGGCGACTCTGCCGTTGCCGTGAATCCAGAGGATCCACGCTACGGTCATCTCGTGGGCAAGCAGGTGCGATTGCCGATCGTCGATCGCCTCGTGCCGATCGTGCCGGATGAGCATGTCGATATCGAGTTTGGTACCGGTGCCGTGAAGGTGACTCCGGCGCATGATCCGAACGACTTCGAGATCGGCAAGCGCCATAACCTGGAGTTCATCACCATGATGAACAAGGACGCCACCATCAATGCCGAGGGCGGCGATCTGGAGGGCCTCTCGGTCGAGGACGCTCGCAAGGAAGTTGTGCGTCGCTTCGATGAGATGGGCCTGCTCGTGAAAATCGAGCCCCACACGCATAACGTCGGTCACTGCGATCGTTGTGGCACCGTGATTCAGCCGATGGTGAGCGAACAGTGGTTCGTGAAGATGGAAGGCCTTGCCAAGCCAGCGTACGACGCTGCGCAGGATGGCCGGCTCACCTTCGTGCCGGATCGATTCAAGGGCGTGTACGACAACTGGCTCGAGAATATCCACGACTGGACCATCTCCCGCCAACTCTGGTGGGGCCATCGCATTCCGATCTGGACCTGTGATGACTGCGGTCACCAATTCGCCAGTGAAGATGAGCACGTGGAATCGTGCGAGAAGTGCGCCGGCAGCAGTGTGACACAGGATCCGGACGTGCTTGATACCTGGTTCAGCTCTGGACTTTGGCCAATGAGTACACTCGGCTGGCCGGATGACACCGGGGATATGAAGCGCTTCTACCCGGGATCCGTGATGGAAACCGGCTACGACATCCTCTTCATCTGGGTGGCGCGCATGGTGTTCATGGGTATGGAAATGACCGGTGAAGTGCCGTTCCATACCACGTATCTCCACGGCACTGTTCGAGATATCGAGGGCGCCAAGATGAGCAAAACCAAGGGCAATGTGATCGATCCGATCACCGTGTCCGATGAGTACGGTGCCGATGCTCTTCGATACACCTTGGTGACTCAGGCGAGCCCGGGCAACGACAGCCGCCTCAGCCTGCAGAAGGTGGAAGCGAGCCGCAATTTCGGAAACAAGCTCTGGAACGCCACCCGATTCGCGCTCCGCACAATCGGCGAGCACGAAGTTGCCCTGGATGGGCAGGGTGTCGCCCGCCCAACTGGTAATCTCGCGCTTGCCGATCGCTGGATCATCAGTCGACTCGATGCCGTTACGGCATCGGCGACGCAACTGATGGAGCGCTACTTGTTTGGCGAAGCCGGTCGCCAGATCAACGAGTTCATCTGGAATGAACTCTGCGACTGGTACATCGAGGCCAGTAAGGTGCGCAAGAATGAAGGCGAATCCGCTGTGGTGGCGCAGGTGCTTGCATTCACCATCGAGCGCAGTCTGCGATTGCTGCACCCGTATATGCCGTTCATCACCGAATCGCTGTGGCAGCAACTGCCGCATGCAGGTGAGAGCATCATGGTCGCAGCCTGGCCGGAAGTGGGTGAGCGCGATACGGAGGCCGAGAACGCCTTCGAATCGCTCATGGATCTGGTCGGTGCCGTTCGTAACATCCGTGTCGAAGCTGGTGTGGAACCCGCCCGCTGGATTTCGGCCGATGTGTATGCCGGTTCGTTGGCGGAGTCGTTCGATACCGCACGACGTGAGCTCGGATTCCTGGCACGCGTCGCTGACGATCAGCTTCGTATCCACGCCTCTGCACCGGAGAACACACCGAACACCATGAGTGCTCGCGCCGGTGATGTGACCGCATTGCTGCCGCTTGCGGATATGGTTGATCTCGGTGCCGAGAAGGCTCGGCTTGAAAAGGAACTGGCTGAAGCTGAGGAAGAAAAGGGACGCGCCGAAAAGCAGCTTGCCAACAAGGGCTTTGTGGATCGCGCGCCGGAGCAGGTGGTGCTGGTTCAGCGCGACCGTCTGGTGCGCGCTGAGGAGCAAATCGCCTCCATCAATGAGCGCATTGCTTCCCTCAATGGATAGTTCCTGGTTTACCAGACACCCGGTTGAGGTGGCATTCGATTTGATCGGATGCCACCTCGGCGTGCAGCGCGATGGCGTACTAACCGTTGGTCGCATTGTAGAAACCGAAGCCTACGCCGGCATCGACGATCAGGCATCGCATAGCTTCCGCATGAAGGGACCTCGCGAGGTGATGTCGCGCACGCCGGGAACTATCTACGTGTATCGGTCCTATGGCATCCATACCTGCTTCAACATCGTCTCACATCGTGACGGCGAGACCGGTGGGGTACTGATTCGCGCGATCGAACCTGTGACCGGAATCGAAACCATGCGGATACGTCGTGGCGATGTTCCTGATCGGCAGCTTGGGCGCGGTCCAGGCAATGTCGGGCAGGCGCTTGGTGTGCTCCTGACTGATATCGGCGATTCACTCCACGAAGGCAATGTGTTCACCCTCACGCAGGGAGAAACGCCAGAGAGTGTCTTCCACGGACCTCGCATTGGTATCTCGAAGGCGG
>JAFAEA010000339.1 GCA_023424355.1 Chloroflexota bacterium
GCGGCGCCAGATCATGTCATGGTGCATGTCGCAATTGTGCGGATTCCAGAAGCAGGAGATGCGACCACCTGGGGCACCCTGGTGACCGATGAGGAGTACGGCGAATAGCTTCGACCTCTCCCCAACCCCAACGCAAAAGCGCTCCGGATCATGCGATCCGAAGCGCTTTTCACATATGCGTTACTTCGCCGGGAATGCTGGCGTTGTTTCCACGCGCCAGATGGTGCCGGAGCCGGCATCGGCCACGACTTCCACACCCGAGTGGCGATTCTCCATCTCGAATGCACCGAAATCGAGGATCCAGAGCGAGCCATCTGCCGGATTGTAGGCAGCATCAATCGGTCGCTTGAGCTCCTCGCTCAACAACACGTGCTGCTCCCAGTTCTCGGTGTTGATAAGCACCACGGCACGACCCACCTTCGGGAAGCCCGGAGCAGCGGTCATCGGGGTCTCATCGCCGAAGAGCGTGATCACCAGCAGCTTGCCATCCGAATTCGGGTCGATAGCGAACTTGGTGGCGGCAGTGTGCGTGAAGAACTCAACAAGCGGCTTTTCTGGGGTCGGCAGCTCATCGTGATTGGCGAGGATGAAAGTCGGGTGATCACCCGTCTCCGGCTTGAAGCGCTCGTCGGTCACAGGGATTCCGCCCATGAAGTCCGGCCAGCCGTACCACTTGCCTTCCTGGATCTCCCAAAGGTAGTCCGGCACATCGCCGATTGGTCGGCTACCGCGATCATCTGCACCCTGATCGATTGCAAGCAAGCGACCATCTGGCAGGAAACCGAGGCCGAAAGCGTTGCGCACACCCCACGCAATCATCTCGATATCAGAGCCATCCGGATTGGCGCGATGAATTGCCGAAGTGGCCGGATTCTGGGCCTTGATCTCGCGACCATCTTCATTGACCTCACCGATCTGGGTGAAAGGTCCAGTCTCGATGGTGGCGTCCGGGTTATCAACATTGAACGGATCGCGAGTTTCGACGCGCACATCGTTGAGGCGGATGTCGTAGCCAGGAAGATCGACGCTGTGTGGCAGCTTCTTAAGCCAACCCATCACCAGTGCATCGAGGCCGACAATGCCCATGTTGGTCATGGAACCCTGGCCCCAGTACATCTTGCCATCCGGGCCGAAAGCAACCATGCCGGTGTGATAGTTACCACCGGTTGGAAGGTTTTCGAGCACCGGATTGATGGTGCCATCGAGCTCGAGGCGATCGATACGACCCGTACCCTGAGATACCCAGAGCGAACCATCGTGGAACACGAGGCCCGTGATGGGATGACCGAGATTCTCCGCCAGCACAGATTTCTCGCCATCCGGAGTTACCTTCCAGATCTTGCCGCCGCGGGTGGTTTTGGCGAAGCCAATACCGGTTTCGGCGACATAAGCATTGCCATCGTTATCGAACGCGAGGCTGGAGGGAAAATCGAAACCGGTGGCAACTGCTTTGACCGGTCCGAGTTCTGAACGAGAGTATTCCTGATCCCAGGACATAGAAAAACCTTTCATTGAACAAAAAGAGAACTCAAATATCAGAAGGCTCGGTTGTCTCGATGGGCGGTACAAACCGCTTGCCGATAAACCAGGCCAAAACGGCGATCAATATGACCGAAGCGGTCACCAATGCGCCAGAAGCGAAATCCACCGCGGCCGCGCCGGCGATGGCGTAAATGAGTGCAGGGGGAATAGATCCCAGCGTTGCTGCGGCCAAAACGCGCTTCCAACCGAGGTTGGTTGTACCGCTCATGATGGCGACAGTTTCGGCCACGATGGGAATCAAACGAGAGATGATGATGGAGATGAGGCCATAACGAGCGATGAACTCGTTGGCCTGCTGCTTTTCGGCAGGTGTAACTATGCGATCCAACCAGCGAGAGCCGCGATGGCCGACCCACCAACCGATCATGGCACCACCAACACTGGCGACCAGCGACAACAGGAATCCCCAGGCGATTCCGAAAATCGCACCATGGGCAATCATGATCACGCTTGAAGGAATAGGGATAAACACATCTGCCAGCAACAATCCGCCGCCAATAATGGCGGCAAGAACGCTATTCTCTTCCATCTTGTCGGTGGGATCTGTGAGGATTCCGATCCCCAGTGCTTCCACTATGAGGAAACTAACGAGGATCAGAACAGCAATGACAAGCGCTATCCGGGTGTATTTTTTCATTCGAGCAACTGATACCTTCACTAAGCATCCGAAAGGCGCTTTCCATACATATTCCCACCGGATCGCGATCTCGGCAAACCCAAAGGGTGAGAAGGTATCGCTTTAGTTCAAGGGGCGCGAATATTACACCATCGAAACCAATGGCATAGTGTCTGCGTTGAAGGGGCAAAGAGCGACAAACTTATGAAAGGACAGGGTTATGACCTTCAACATCTCACGTCGCAAACTTATTTCCTCATCAATTGCTACGGCAGGAGCACTGAGCCTTACTTCTGGCGTTGCGGGTGTGATTGCTGCACAGGATGAAGTGAATGGTGGTATCGGCTGGCCGAGAGAACAGTTCGACGCCAAATTCGGAGTCGGAGAGGATGCCGATGGCCTGACGATCTATGCGAATCCGTATGTGCCAGAGTCTCGTCTCGCTGTGCTTTTCGATGGCGGAGTGGCAACGTTCATCGATATTCTTCTACCTCCTACATTCCCGGTAGACGATGAACTTGGATTACTGACATCGAGATTCCTGCCACCGGAGCCTGTGGGCATGTACATCTACCGAATTCCCTCAGTAGACGGCACACCGGAATGGCAGTTCACCGAGTACTACTCTGAGGAGCTCGGTCGCGCCGGATCCGGCTCTCCATGGATCATGCGTACCACTGCTTTCAATGCAGACGGGATTGTGCGCTTCACGCTTTCGTTGGCCGGTGCTGAATCCGGCACAGGCTTCGCCTCGACTGAGAACAGCGTGGGCGTGTGGAACACCATCGATGAGTTCTCCCAGGTATACGGCGAGGCTTCCGAAGGAAATGCCGCAATGGGCCATTACGAAGGATTCTGGGATATCGAGCCATGGAGCACAGTGAAGGTATCGTCTGTCAACATGCAGGAACAGGGCGCGATGATTACAGAGATCAGCGCGGTTTCGAATGACGGTGCGAGCGAGGAAGATGCTGTTGCATTCGCCAATGGAACTCTGCCGCAATCTGCCACGTTGGTGGCAGGATACAGCAGTTATCCGGTGCCAGATCGATCCCAGGGATGGGGAATGTCTTCCTGGCAGAATCCGGACGGTTCCGATCATCTCATTCTGTTTATCCTTGGCGATGGTATCGGCGCGGGTACAGTTCTGCAGGTAGCCTCAGCTAAGAAGCAAGATGGATTTTAATGTTCGAGATCAAGCTGTAAAAGTTCAGATACATATGAGACAGAGTGAGTGAGAAAGGAGAGGACTCCCGGTATCTTGGTGGTGTCGAATCATCAAGTAGGGAGACCTCTCATGGCAAAGCATAGCAACTACAACCGTCAGGCTCTGTCCCAGGTCGGCTTTGGCTCGCAGTTGCGTGTCCGTCGCGTTCCTGGCACCAGGATCCGGCGGGTGTGGCAACTCTCACCTCAAGCACAGCAACGGTTGTTATGTGTGGAGTTTGCACGCAGACATTCCGTCGCACTTGCCGTGGATGCGTTTCAGGTAAGCCGGGCCACCGTTTATCGCTGGTTGAAGCGCTTCAACCCCTGAGATTTGCGAAGCCTCGAGCCTCGTTCTCGTCGCCCCCATCGAACTCGATGGTCACAATGGACGGTTGCGGAAGAATCGGTGGTTCTCCAACTCCGTCGCGCGAACCCTGGGTTTGGCAAGTATCGACTCCACCTCCTGGCCGACCGTGCAGGAACCGTCATTTCACCATCCACGATTGGCCGCATTCTCCGGTCACTTGTGCGGCGAAACCTGCCGCCGATCTCCCGTCGTGTCCGCCAGGTCCGACGCCGCCTCGCGCGTCCCCATGCCATCCGTCGTCCACCTGGTACGCCGCTGCCCAGTGTGGCGGGCGATCTCATTCAGCTCGATACCATGCAGCTCCGTTCCAGCGCGAATCAGGTGCGCTACCAGTTCACCGCCATTGATGTGGTCTCCCGGTACGCCGTCCTGGGACTTGCCACCCGATCAACAGCTAGGACAGCTGCAGCATTCCTCCCCGAACTGATCGCCGCAATGCCGGTTTCAATCCGCGCAATCCAGATCGATGGCGGGTCGGAGTTTATGGGGGAGTTTGAAATCGCCTGTGCCAATGCGGGTATTCACCTCTATGTCCTGCCACCTCGCTCACCCAAACTGAATGGGACCATTGAACGCCTGAATGGCACATGTCGACGAGAGTTTTGGGACTACTATCACGGCGACTGGGACATCCCAACCCTCACACGTGAACTGACGCGCTGGAACTTCGCGTACAATCACTTTCGACCACACACGAGCCTGGGATTCCTCGCACCTCAACAATGGCTCACGTCACACGGTGTCTCATATGTATCCGACTAGCACAAAGCTTGACACTCATGGCGGAGCTATCCTATACTCACTCCGCTGCCGGATGAGGTAGTCAACGCGGAAGTGGCTCAGTGGTAGAGCATCTCCTTGCCAAGGAGAAGGTCGCGGGTTCGAATCCCGTCTTCCGCTCCAAAACATAAAAACCCCCTGCACTTGCAGGGGGTTTTTTGTGTCTTGAGTCTGCATGTCCATTTTCATGTCCAATTCCATTGCCGAAACCTTCAGCCCATCCTCCGCGTTGTAGCAGCAACGAAGGAGTAACCATGAATCGACGCCAATTACTGATGGGATCGCTAGGTCTCCCGTTGGCCGCGCAGATGTTGCCCTTGCGGGAAGTACGGCAATCGCTTTTGGTCGACGAGCAATATGCAGTCCAGGTAATCGCTGGAGTGCACCCGACCGCAGACATGGCCGAGAAGTATCGACAGCAGTGGACTAAAAGTCCATTCGAGGCTCAAGGCGAGTTCTATGTGGATTCAGCCACTGATCATGAGTTGCCACCTTCTCTGGCAGATCTGCCCGGAACGCTCACCTACTTCACCACCACCGTTGGCGTGGCAGCACAGAAGCAGAGCTATTTGGTAGGTGCATTCCGCCGCGAGAATTTCGCGTATATCGTCCGCTCACAGGTCGATGACAGTGAGCTGGTGCAGGCATTCGGCGATTTCTTCGCCGAAGCCGAACTCCCATCGCTCTTCGAAGTGGCCTGGCAAGATGAGCATCTCCGCGCGCTGATTCCCACATCCGACGATCTTGGGATGCCGCTTGAGCCAACTGAAACCAACTGGTGGTAACGAGGTACGTGTATGAACCGACGAGCATTTCTCGCGTCACTGACCGCAGCGCCGCTGGCAGCGAAACGCCCGGCAGTTAACGAGTTGCGGGTGAAGCAAGAGGCTGAAGATGAAACCATCATTCGCACCATCGTCACAGCTCACACATCTGCCGAGGCTGCGGAAGCCTATCGCCGGGGCTGGGCGGATAGTCCATACGAGACTGAGGGCGAATGGTACGTGCAGTCATCTGAGCAGAAGCCACTTCCCAAAGTACTGCAGGCCATGCCTGGTTCGATGATGTTCTTCGAATGTTTGGAGGGCGAGGGAGCCGAAGAAACCATCTATCTGCTCACAGCATTCCGGCGCGATTTCATCACCGTGGTGTCGCAGATTCGGGGATACGACGAGGAATTGATGATTGGCGTTGGCAATCACGTTCTGGATCAGG
>JAFAEA010000140.1 GCA_023424355.1 Chloroflexota bacterium
CACGCACACTCGAGTGACGACATTAACGCGACAATCCGCGCTGCGAGTGAGGTGTTCGCCAAACTGTCCTAAGGCAAACAGTCGAATATCGAGATACCCGGCGCTTCGTTGAATCCATCGGTCGCGATTAGTTGATGTTCCGGCAACGCAGATGCCACTTTGGCAGAAATAGACGTGAACTCAATTAAGGCGTTGATGATCAAGGGTAGTGCTACATAACGCCGAGAAGCGTAAAGGCTGAGTTGTCGGAATCCAATTTCCCGAGTAGCATGTTCAATTAAGGAAATCCCTTGTTTTGCATGTTCTGAGGAGGAAATAGCATGAGCATTCGGGTTGATCGTCGTACATTGGCGATGACTGCAGCTGTTGGTGTGGGAGCCAGCATGATTGCAGGTAAGGATGTCGTCGCGCAGGATGCTTCACCGGCTGCATCGCCTGCTACCGAGAGTCCGCTTGCCGCTATCGGCAAGGTCGAAGATCTCATTGAGCACGGCACCACGACGTACGAATCGCCACTCTCGACATTCAGTGAGTTCATCACGCCGAACGATCAGGCCTTTGTGCGATCGAATGGTCCAGTGACCGTTGATATTGATGCAGCCGAGTGGCGACTCGAAATCACCGGTCTGGTTGATACTCCGCTTGAGTTGTCCCTCGAGGATCTCAAGGCGATGGAAACCACCACCGTTACCTCGTGGCTCGAGTGCTCTGGTAACTCCCGATCCCGCTGGGGCGATGACCCCAAGATGGTCGAGGGTACCCAATGGGGCAACGGGGCCATCTTCAATGTGGAGTGGACCGGTGTGCCGCTGAGCACCATCCTCGAGCAGGCCGGTGTGCAGGAGGGAGCCGTAGATGTGGTTTCCTTCGGTGGCGACTTTGAAGATATGCAGCGCGGTTTGCCACTGGAAACAGCCCAGAACGGCGAAGTCATGATCGCCTGGCAGATGAACGGCGAGGATATCCCGGCGACCAATGGTGGCCCGGTGCGCCTCGTGGTTCCACGATGGGGCGGTATCGCCTCCACGAAGTGGGTGGTGAAGCTGGAACTCATCGATAAGGAATTCGATGGCTCCTTCAACACCAAGAGCTACGTCATCATCGATGAGAATGAAGAGGTTATTCGCCCGGTACGCGAAATGCCCGTGAAGTCCTTCATCACATCGGTTGAGCCAGGTGGCAGCGTCAGCGCTGGTACCAACACCATCGAGGGCCTCGCTTGGTCCGGTATGGGTGCCGTGACTGGTGTGGAAGTATCCGTGGATAACGGTGAAACCTGGGAAGCTGCTGAGCTGACTGAAGAGGCCGGTGAACTCTCCTGGTACCGCTTCGAGTTCGAGTGGGAAGCCGAAGCCGGCGATACCGTTCTTCTCTCCCGCGCCACCGATGCCACTGGCGATGTCCAGGCGGATAGCGTGGACGATCTGATGTGGAACGCCAAGGGCTACCAGATGAACGCTGTGTACCCGGTCGAGGTAACCGTCTCCTAGTCGAGACTTTTGCAACTGAAACATCAAAAAGCGCGTGCAGGGAAACCTCCCTGCAGGCGCTTTTTCGTCATCAACATCGAACCAGCGAACCTGTTGAAGGGGTGGCGATCGGGTTACGCGTGGCGTAACATGTCTATATGAGCGCACGGCCAAAGTATCGAAATCGTGATACGGAACAGTTTGCTGACGGCCAGTTCGTGCGGAGACTTCAGGGTGTTCCAGCCAAGAGAGCATATGTAGCGCTGGATCGACTGGATGCGGCGGTAAGCCTCATTGACCTTCGGAATCCACCAGGTAACAGATTTGAAGCCTTGAAGGGCAACAGAGCCGGCCAGTTCAGTATTCGCATAAACGACCAATGGCGAATCTGCTTTGAATGGTCCGAGGGCGACGGGGCCGTCAATATTGAGATTGTGGATTATCACTAGAGGAGGTCTTGTATGGCTAGACCAGCGATACATCCGGGCGAGCATTTGCGCATCGACCTGGAAGAGGCCGGGGTCACGCAGGCTGAACTTGCCCGCGAAATCCAGGTCCCGAAGAATCGAATATCCAAACTCATTCGGGGTGAACGCAACATCACTGCTGATACAGCGCTGCGATTGGCTCGCTGGATGGGTACAATGCCTGAATACTGGCTCAACTTGCAGACGAATTACGATCTGAGGCTGACCAAGGAGAAGGTCGGCGACGATATCGAGAAGTCCATCACTCCGAGGAATACATCCGTCGCCTAATCGGGAATTGATCGTGGCGGCCGTTTAGAATTCGCTGGCAGAACTCATCACAACAGGGAAGTGATCGCTCGGGACCGGATCGATGCGATGTGTGTGGAGCGTCTCCACTTCCACTGGAGGAGTCGTCTCGCCATCAGCCGGGCGGACGCAGATCCAGTCGATGCGGTTTTCATCGACCACGCCCTCAAGCGCTGCGTCGTCCCACAAATCCCATACGGGTGTGGTGAAGATCGGACCGCTCGCTTTCGTTGCCATGGTCCACGCTTCCTCGAAACCGAGAGCAGCCAGGGATTTGAATGGATCTCTATGACGGCCGATATTGAAATCGCCAGTGACGATCGTCTCAATCGTTGGATCGATCAACTTCTCGAGTTCCTGTACCAGCACGGCCATCTGCGCCGGAATACCCTCTTCGATATAGGTGAGGTGGGTGTTCATATAGAGCAGGGGAGTGCCGTTGACCGTGGCACGAATCCAGGTCGCGATGCGCGGTAGATGCTCGTCACCCATTTTGCTGCCGGGAACATCGGGAGTGGGGCTGAGCCAGAAGGTACCGGAATCATGCACTTCGGCTACCCGATTATCCACGAACACCGCACAGTACTCGCCCCCGATGTACGGATCGCGACCTTCGCCGTAGAAGGAGTAGTGCTCCAGCTCGTCCCGCAGGTAGGCGAGTTGATACTCGTAGCCTTCCTGCGTGCCGAGAATGGTGGGATTCACCTGGCGGATGGTTTCCGCCAGTGTGGCCTTGCGGCGCTCCCAGTGCGGGATATCGCCACCATTCTTCAGGTTGTAGGTCATCACGAGGGTATCGGGGTTAGAAAAGATAGATGGCATGATAATCCTTGCCCGATCTACTTGCGAACGCGGCCCACGCAGATGGTCCACGGCATGGAGCCGGTGAGCAGAACCACATCGAGTTCCTTGCTTACGAACTCGCCGAACTCCTTGCGTCCCCAGAAGTTGCGGTGATCCGGATCGCTACCCTTCGGCGTGATATCCAGGTTCTTGCCGCGGGCGGCGTTCGCCATGCAGAAGAACGGCTCGTGCGGCACGCTGAGCACCACATAGTCCTTGGCAACGCGGGCCATTTCCTTAAGTGCCTTGTCGGCCTCGTGGAGATGCTCCATCACTTCGAACGCAACAGCCACATCGAAGGAATTATCTTCCTGATCGATCTCGTAGATGCTGCCAGTAGCGAACGTTCCGCGCGGATTGCGAAGTTGGGCCAGCTCAACACTCTCTGGCAGCACATCGAAGCCAGTCACTTGCAGCGTTGGCATCTCGGTCAGAAAGATCTCGCTGACGAAACCCTCACCACACCCGCAATCGAGCAGGCTCTCTGGCTGGAGGCCCTTCACCACATCGGTGATTTTGGCGTGAAACCGGTCGATGAGGGCTCGCTGCAGCTTGCTGCTGCTGGTGTGCTTGCGATAGTTGCTGGTATCCACAGATTTCTGTGGCTCGTAGCGAAATGTCTCAGAGATACTCATGCTTCTGCGTTCCTTCCTTCTACGGATTCAGATTTGGGCAGGTTGGGGTGACCCTCACCACGCCGGGAAAGCCAGATTCGGGTAATAGCGTACAAAATGGGGATGGCGCCAAACAGGGCCATACGGTACAAAACTGCGGCGGCCACCACCTCGGCACCCGGTACGCCCGCCATGCGGGCAACCACGTACATCATGGCTTCGCGGACAACCGCTCCACCCGGGATGGGACTCAACATACCGATCAGCATTGGTAACGAGGTGAGACCGAGGATGAAGAGGAACGACACCTCGACACCCATGGAGTGCACCAGGAATGCCAACACAATGCCCTGCGTGGCCCAGTAGAGAACACTCCACACCAAAGCGCGGATTGCCTCTTTAGGTCGCTCGGCAGGTGATACGAGAATGCGGCCGATGAAATGGACCGCGCGTCGTCGCTGTTCAGCCTTGCGGAAAAAGATCACGCCCAGAATCAGCAGCACTACGACGCCGGCGATAAGGACGGTTGTATAGCGAGACGCATTATCCTGAAGTTCATTGCCAACGGCGGTGGTAGATCCGCGCGCGAAGATCAACCAGATAACCGTGCCCATTCCGAGCACGATCACATCCATGCCGATTTCCCACAAGGCCACCACACCAGTAGCGCGATGATCGAGACCAAGCGCCCGCTTGGTGAGCGCGGCGCGGCTGGGAACTGCCAGCCCGACAGGGGCGGCGTAATTGATGACGACTGATGTGAGGAATGCTTCGGCAGCGCGGGGGAGATCACTCCAGCCTTGTGCCATCTTCACCAGTTCGTGCCAGCGAACGGCCAGCAACCACAGGCTGACGAGATAGATGGGCGTGGCGATGAGGAGATCGCGCAGACGCGCTTCACGCAGCACGTCCCAGAGTTCGCCGAGCGATCCCTGCCACCAAAGTACGACGGCTGCAAGCGCGATACAGATCAGGAAGATGACAGGTGTCGGGATGCGCAGGAGCTTCCGCCATCCCGTTTTGGCGGGGGTTGTGGCGGTTTCGCTCACTGGCTCTTTCCGGAATCACCCTGGGAGAATACCGGTCGGGTGCCCAAACCAGCGGTTTCCCGTAGCGGCAGCAACTTATCCGGCTGCGGCGCGTTGTTGCCGAAACTCAGGTATTC
>JAFAEA010000391.1 GCA_023424355.1 Chloroflexota bacterium
CGTTGAATACGTTACAATCGCGGTGCTACGATTCCAATTCGCACCTTGCGTTTGAATTACGTGGGCTGTGATTGCTGTTCAAAGAATGAAGGAAAACAATCCGTGGATATAGCGATCAATATCATGATGATCATCATCTCGGTGGTGCTCATCTTCCTGCTGCTTTTGCAGACCAAGGGCTCCGCATTTGGTGGCCAATTTGGTAGCGGTGGCGAATCCATTCAGCGCACTCGCCGTGGTTTCGAGAAGACTTTGTACGAATTCACGGTCGGAATCGCGGTATTTTTCGTCGTAATGGGCGTAATTAGCAGCCTGGCACTCTAGTAATTGGGGTGCACCATCCGCGGATGGTGGATATACTTTCTGTGGCCTATGTTCGCGTGAGCGAACGGCCTGGTAAAACGTCCGCGGCGATCCCACAGCAGGAGGAACACACACATGATGGGACTTGGTTGGCAAGAACTTGCCATTATTCTCGTGATCGTTATCGTAATCTTCGGTGCAGGCAAGCTTCCTGAAATTGGCTCCGGTCTCGGTAAGGGTATCCGTGGCTTCAAGGAAGAATCCGGTATCGGTGATGAAAAGAAGGACGGCACTGCCATCGAGCAGGGCAAGTCCGAAACCGTCTCCACCATCAATGAAACTCGCGAGCGAGTTGAAGATGCGGTGGATCGTAAGCAGGGCACCCGCGCAGACGACATCTAGCGCGACGCTTACCCACTTCTGTGGGTCGTTACACAAGATCAGCGGACGTACCGGGATGGGCGAGGCTCATCCCGGTAGCTTTTTAACTTTTGCACGCCAAAGACGATGTTCGGATTCGTGCAGATGAGGTGGGTTTGTTGCATTATTGCCATGGTGCGTTCTGTGCACCACACGCTTGCCAGTGAACCGGAACTCCATGCCAGACTCCATCCCCACGATCCAACCTGCAGACGATTCCGCAACGCCGCAGCAACCAACCGATACAAACAAAAAGAAGACCAGCGCGCTCCGGGAGATCATTGAGACTGCCATTCTGGCGATTCTGATTTTCGTGACCGTTCGGGCCGTAGTGCTGAACTTCAAGGTCGAGGGTTCCTCGATGCTGCCAACACTCAACAATGGCGAGATGATTCTGGTGAATCGCAATGCCTACCGTGAACTCGATCTGGGCGACCTCGTGGACTGGATTCCGGGCGTTCCGGAGCAAAGCTGGCTCCAGATTGTGGATTGGGGCGAACCCTCCCGTGGCGATGTCATTGTGTTCACCCCACCGGAGCCGGGTGATCAGAAGCCATATATCAAGCGTGTCATCGGTTTGCCGGGCGATCATATTCAGATCACCGAGGATTATCAGGTGCTGGTGAACGGTGTAGCGCTGGATGAGGAATACATTGGCGATTACCGCAGCGATTGTGTAAATGTGGCGAACTTCCCGTATTGCGAAGTCGAAGTTCCTGAGGGGCATTACTTCGTAATGGGCGACCACCGGAACAACAGCCAGGATTCCCGCTACTTCAGCGTTGTTGCCGAGGATCGCATCATCGGTAAGGCATGGCTGGTGTACTGGCCGTTCGATCACTTCGGACCTGTCGATCACCCCGAGTATCCGGAGCTGGATCAATAACGCACTGCGGGGTCATCCGCAGGAATGAAGGAGCACCATGGACCAATCCCAGCCACAACCACCGGTACCAGATTCATCGCGGCCCGAGAACAAATCGGCACGCAAGGGCAACCCGATTCGCGATATTCTCGAGACCGCGATCATCGCGATCCTGATTTTCGTGCTGGTGAGATCGGTGGTGCTGAACTTCAAGGTGGATGGCGATTCGATGCTCCCCAGCTTCGAAAGCGGCGAAATGATTCTGGTGAGCCGGGTCAGCTACGGAGAGTTCAATCTCGGCGATGTGGTGGATTGGATCCCCGGGGTTCCAGATCAGCACTGGTTCACCATCATCGATTACGGATCACCAGAGCGTGGTGATGTGGTGGTGTTCACACCACCGGCACCCGGACAGCAAAAGCCATACATCAAGCGAGTGATTGGCCTGCCGGGTGATCACGTGCAGATCACCGGCGATAATCAGGTGCTGGTCAATGGCACAGCGCTGGAAGAGGAATACATCGGCGACTACGATTCGAGTTGCACCGGAAATCCGGTGAATTGCGATGTCACCGTGCCACCAGGGCATGTGTTTGTGATGGGAGATCACCGCGATCGCAGCGAGGATTCCCGCTTCTTTGGGGTGGTGCAGGAAGATCGCATCATCGGCAAGGCGTGGTTGGTATATTGGCCGCTGGATAACTTCTCCCCGGTAAACCACGAGGATTATCCGGAACTCAACCCATAGCGCCATTCGCGGTTGTACACTAGGACGTGGTGAAAGGATGCTGTCGTGATCGAAACCACAGTGGAAAGCATTCGTGTGAGTATGGCGACCCAAAATCGGGTGGTTATTCTGCGCGAGGTGGGCGGCCAACGACATCTGCCAATCTGGATCGGTTCGTACGAGGCCGAGGCGATTGCCCTCGAACTTCAGGGCGTGGCTCCTACGCGTCCGCTGCCGTACGATCTCATTTGCACCATGCTGGATGAGCTCAATGCGGATGTGGACCGGGTGGTAATTACGGATCTCAGCCACAAGGTGTACTACGCCACCATCGTTTTGGTGAGCGGAGAGCGCACAATCGAGATCGATGCCAGGCCAAGCGATGCGCTGGCAATTGCCATCCGCAGTGATGCCCGCATTCTCGTGGAAGATGCCGTGATGGATAACGCTGGTATCACGATGGTTGATGAATCCAACATCGATCAAACAGAATCCGATACCATGTACACAGGTACAAGTGGAGAATCAACTCCGCCGGCCGAGACGAAGGGACCAGAACTGGATGTGTTCCGGAACTTCATCAACTCGCTGGATCTGGATGACTTCGACAAAGGTACCAAAGGCTAGAGGGCGCGCCTCTCTCAACATTTCCCCGAAAAGCGCCCGAAGGAAAGTTTCATGGACGATTTCGATCAACTGAAGCAGATGGTTCTCAAGCAATTGAACCGCTGCATTGTGTGCCATCGCGAGTACGAGATTACCGATATCACCTCAGTTCAACGCAAACCTGGTGTGTGGACTTTGATGGTGGAGTGCGAACAGTGCCACAGCCGCAACTACATTGCAGCGGTTACTGCCGATGGCACTGCCGAAGATGCGATGTTCGAGGTGCAATCGCTCACCTCACAGGCGCTGCACGAGGCATCGCTCCGCACGATCAACAACAACGAAGCCGACGCCGATCACCTGAATATCGAAGGGGATCCGGTAACTGCTGCCGATGTGGTAGACATGCACGATTTCCTCAAGGATTTCGATGGTGACTTCGAGCGTTTGTTCCGCTCCAGCTAAGGCGTTCGCTGCTATACTCTGCATGGTAGAAGTTCGCGAAATGCGCACTGTTGCGCCTTAGCTACTGTGGGCGCGACACGGAGGAGACCCGAGTGGGACAGCCGGATCATACACACGCTTCCCGACCAGTACCAGCACCGTACACCGGTCGGCAGGAAATCGATCTCGACGTGGTTCGAGAATTGCTCTCTCACTTCACATACAGTGATCATGAAGAGGCGCAGGAACTTATTCTGGTTGCCTGTCAGGAAATCAACGAGCACTTCGGTTGGGTATCCCACGAAGCTGCCGAGTTGGTTGCCGAGCATCTGGGCACAACCGCAACCCGCGTTTTTGCGATTCTCACCTTCTATGCAGATTTCCGCACCGAAAAGCGTGGTCACCATCATATGCTGCTCTGCCATGGTATGAGCTGCTACGTGATGGGATCCAGCAAGCTCGTGCAAACCATGGTGGATGAGTTTGGCGTTGCCGATGGCGATACCACTGCCGATGAACAACTGAGTGTTCAGGTAGCCAACTTCTGCCTAGGCGTGTGCGATCGCTCTCCGGTACTGAAGTTGGACGATGAGTACTACGGCCATGTCACCCCGGAATCGCTCACCGAATTGGTGAACAAGGCGATCTCCGGCAAGGCCGCCATGGAAGCAAGCGAGGCAAATCATGGTTAATGTGAAGCCTTCTGAGCACCTCACAAAACTGAACTCCAAAGACGATTACGTCGCTTTCCGCCAGCAGGCCATTGAGAAGTGGGATGCTATGTGGGCCGGCGATGCGACCGTCGTTTCTGTGGGTGTCGGATCCTCCAGCATCGCCAAGGGCGCGCTGGAAGTTCTGGATGCCGCTCACGCAGCTGGTGGCGATACCATCGTCCGCGAAGTGAGTGGTAATGGCGCCTTCTGGATGGAGCCATGGATCGAAATTAAGCGCCCCGGTGCCCAGCCTGTGGTTTACGGACCACTCACCGGCGCCGATGTCGCTGGTGTCATCGCTGGTCAGCGAGACGATTTGGCGGTTGGAGTCCGCGGCGATTCTGCCGAAGGTAACATCCAGCCGCTCACCGATTTGGAATTCTTCAAGCATCAGGCTCCACTGCTCACCCGCAATGCCGGCGTGATCGAGCCGGATTCCATTGAGGATGCCATCGCCCGCGGTGCGTACGATGGGTACTTCAAGGTTCTCTTCGAACTCAGCGCCGAAGAGGCCATTGCCGAAGTGACCGCTGCCCAGGTTCGCGGTCGTGGTGGTGGTGGATTCCCGGCCGGCATCAAGTGGGAATCGGGCCGCAAGGCTCCAGTGAAGCCAAAGTTCATCGTGTGCAATAGCCACGAGGGCGAACCAAACGTGTATAAGGACCGCCACCTGCACGAGTGCGATCCGCACCGGATTCTCGAGGGAATCCTGATTGCATGTATCGCCTGTGATGCCGAGCGTGGTTACAACTACATCGGTGGTGAGTATCCTCTGGGTCTGTATCGCTTCCGCAAGGCTGTTGCCGATGCCGAGCGGCTCGGCCTTATCGGCAAGAACGTGCTGGGAACCGGCAAGGATGTCGCCATTCGCGTTCGTACCGGTGGTGGTGCCTACGTCTGCGGCGAAGCCTCGGCGCTTATGTACTCCATCATGGGAGTGCGTGGAATGCCGCGCACCAAGCCACCTCGATCCGTTGAGGAAGGCCTCTGGAAGCGCCCAACCGTGGCCAACAACACAGAAACACTCGCCAACGTGCCGGATATCATCGTGCGCGGTGGTGATTGGTACGCCAGTCTTGGTACCGAGAATAGCAAGGGCACCAAGCTGATGACAATGCAGGGCCCAAGCAAACTGCACGGTGTTGTTGAGGTGGAAATGGGTATGACCATGAACCAGCTCTTCAATGATGTATTCGGCGGTATGCGTGATGGCTTCAAGTTCAAGGGAATTCAGACCGGTGGTGCATCCGCTGGCCCGATTACCGAGGACGCTTTCGATATCCCGATCGATTTCGATTCGCTCAACGATATCCACGGCATGCTCGGATCCGGCGGCTGGGTACTCTTCGACGAGAATGTTTGCGCAGTCGATATGGCGCGCTACCTTACCGCCTTCAGCCGCTACGAAAGCTGCAGCAAATGCGTGCCGTGCCGACTCGGTAACCCGGCGCTCGTCGAGATTCTGGATCGCATCCGCTTTGGTCGCGGCTCGCTGGAAGATCTGGCGCTCATCCGCCGCACCAGCAAGCACGTTATTGAGCTGAGCCTGTGCGGTCTTGGCCAGGTAGCTCCGGTGCCGCTGATCGCCTTCATGGATGTGTACGAGGAAGAATTCCGCGAACACATCGTAGATGGCAAGTGCCGATGCGGCATCTGCCCGATTGCGGAAAAGCCGGTTTCGGCTGATCTCGCCACAGCAGCAGCCGACTAATCAAGCAAACGCAAGAGGGGGAGCAGTGCTGATTGCACTGCTCCCCCTCTTGCGTTTTCACTGCCTAGCCAAGATCGATTTGCTGACCGATCCCCTGCTCCAGCGCCTGCTTCACGGCGTAGCTGCCGACCGAGATATCCTGAACGGCATTGCCGACGGACTTGAAGAAGGTGTTTTCGTCGTTTGCGGTTCGGCCTTCGAACTCACCGAGTACCAGGCCACCCAGCTCGCCCACGATATCCGATTCCTGCAAAGAACCATTCTCAAGCGGAATGATGAGATCACCGGTCTCAGCGAGAGCGTGTTCCTTCATATCCACCACGATGCGGGCATTCACCACGAAATCTTGTGGAGTCTCCTGCATTTCTGGAGTGAACGACCCTACTCCACTCACGTGCGTGCCGGGCTTCACCCAGGCTGCATCGAACACCGGCTGCTTCGAGGTGGTGGCGAGGCAGATGATATCTGCATCGCGAACCGGTGCTTCGCCATCGGTCGAGAACACGAGTCGATCGGAGATGTGTGGCCAGTCCTGAGCGATGGCATCGCGGAAGCGATCAAACGATGCTTCGAATCGATCGACGATCGTGATCTTCTCGATATCGCGTACAGCAGCGATGGCTGCTGCCTGGGTCACACCCTGAGCACCGCCGCCAATGACGACGAGATTTCGAGAATCCTCACGACTCATGAGCTGGGCGCCGGCACCGCTCACTGCTCCCGTGCGCAGCTGCGTTAGATAGGAGCCGTTGATGATGGCGTTCGGCACACCAGTTTCCGCATCCACCATATTCACCATCGCACTGGTCACCGGAATTTTTCGGTCGCCATTGCTCTGGAAGACGGACACCACCTTGAACCCCAGGGCGTTGAGCTTCGGCATGTGCGCCGGCATGAGAAGGGTGACATCCTTGCCAGGTTCCACATCCAAACCGAGGCGAAGTGGCACATCCGCGCGATCCTGATACAACTCAACAAATGCATCCTTCACAAGTTCGATGCATTGTTCCATTGTTACCAACTGCTTCAAATCGCTTTTCGAGAGTGCGAGCATGGTTACTTCTCCATTCAGAATCGAGTTCACATACTGGCAGTGTACGGGGGCATGGGTGTTCTCACAACTATCGTACGTACGCACACAAACGATGACTTTTCGGCAAGTGTGCAAGTCTCTTCAAATTGAGCAGGACGATGTTGCAACGAAAAACTCGCGCCGTTTCGGGCAAGTTTGCCAACAGAGTACGTACGAACAATGTGTACCGCCAGGGCGTACGGTCAGTGTTTGACCACTAGACAAGGGCGGACGAGGTGACTACAATCGTCTCATACGGGGGAGATAGCACACACAGACCCTTGGCTGTTTCGGGAAGGGGCCCCCTGACAGTCGATTCTGAGGTTGCACACCTCTCGCCAACGTGACAGTACGAGAAGGTTCGTCAATATGGCTGAGAAGAAGCGGCAATGCGGAACATGCCGATTTTTCATTAAAAACGAGCAGACAGGCACCGGCAAATGTAGCCACCCATTACGGGCGGGCGCAGATGCCGAGCTTTTGCTTCTCCGGCCAAACGAACTCGCTTGCCGCACGAAATGGGGCGATAGCCTCTGGCAAGATGAAGCCGATGATAGTGACCCCACCGCCCCGAAAGCCCCGCAGCAGCCCACCTTGCCTGAACCAATCGCCGCGCAGCTGCAGTTTGACGACGAAGTAACCTCTGTTTCCATCGCCGGCAGCAAGAATTCTCGTTCGTCATTTGAAGATGATGTGGTCGATTCCGGAGCCACGGCTACCGGAATGGCAAGTTGGAACGATCCTGTTCAGGATGAGCGGCTGAGTTTGCTTCGTCGTGGAAATCACGATGCGTTGGCGGGTGCCCGCAAGCGCCACATGGATAAGCAGGCACGCCAGCGAGAGCTGGTGCCGTTCGCAGAGGACGAAGAAGTTCAACGTCCTGTGGATGAACCAAAGCAGGAATCGTCGGCTCCGCAAGCCGAGGCGAAGCCGAAGGACGAGGCTGACAAGCCAGTGTTCCCACCGGATGACTTCGTTGAAACAGAGCGATCTTCAAATCAGACCGGTTCAACCCGGGATGATGAAATGGTGGACGATGGTGTGACCTCAGGTAACCAGCGTTCGCCTCGATTGAGAAAACTCATGCGAGACAGCAACGACCCAAAAAACGGTAAGGCGATGCAGTTCAGCATGCCTTCCGAGATGCGGGTGACCTCGCATAACCCGGAACAGCGCGAGCAGTGGAACTCGGTACCGGCGGTTAATCCCAACTTCGAACTTCCATTGAGCAAGCCGGCAGAGCAAACTCCGCCCACCAAGAGCAGAGTGGCTGCCAGCGCAGCTCCCATGGTCTCGTCATCGTACCAACCGCGTCCCGTATCTCAGGCTCGAGAGCTTCTTTCCGAAGATCGACTTCGTCTGGAGCGAGCCCAGCGTCACGTAACTCCGCCGCTTGCGGAAGAACCCGGGGACGTGACCGAGCCAACATCATCGCCGCGATCTAACCTCGCAGCGATGATGAATGATCGACCTCGCTTGTCCGAGCCGCTTTCGCGGCGCAATGAGCCAATCGATCAGATCAAGAAAAGTCCCCTCCGCGGATATCATCCGGCTCCCCGCAAGGAAGCACCGGCTGAAACACCAACGCAGGAACAACGCGCTATTCAGCCGGCTCGAAGAGCCATGCGGGAGCAGCAGGAAACGTCGACTTCCTGGAATCTGCAGCAGCCAGAGGCTCGCAGCCGCCAGGTTGAACCGCATCGACAGCAAATAGCTGATCAGCAGGCACCGCAACAGCAAGCTCCTCGTCAACGCCCGGAACCGGCAGTTTCAGCCGAGGCTGAAGTGGTTAGCGAGCAAGCAGCACGACCCCGACCGCGCCGAATCGCTGAACAGGCGCCAGTCGAGGCCGAGCAGAAGCAACGTCCATACATTCCATTGCACGATGTGATGGATCCCTACGAGAAAGAACCGATCGAGATCTCTCCAGACGTGCCGCGACAGTGCAGTACCTGTGCGAGTTATCGACCAAGCAGCACTCCTGGTAGAGGATCGTGCTCCAATCAGTTCGCCGGACCTGTGGACCGCGTGGTTTCAGGCGATGATTACGCTTGCGATCACACCTTCGGTAGTTTCTGGATTCCGGCTGATCGACTCGTTTGGCGAGCGAAGATCAAGACAGAATATCCACCTACTCCACGAATCGAGCGCATGATTGCTCGCCGTGAACGTATCCGTCCTACGGTGCTACCGGATCTGGATGAGCTGACTTCGTGATTTTGGGCCTGTACGAACGTTAACTTTCGCCAATCAGGCACAGTGGCTTCGCCATAGCGAGGCAAAAAGGAGTAAACTTCTGGGAGCAAATACGGTTGGCTGGACCCGTTGCTGAGGGAAGATTCTTTCACCTGAACATAGTCTTCACTTCCCACTTGTGCAGTGCCCAGACAACAATTTTGAACCTTGAATTACACTTGCGCGGATGATTCCGCGACAAGCTTTGGAGTTTCCATGGCGGGTTTTGGAGAGACATTACGACAGGCGCGTGCGCTGAAGAATGTGACGCTGCGTGAGGCTGAGACCGATACACGCATCAATCGTCACTACCTCGCCGCCCTGGAAGATGAAGAGTTCGGTGCGCTTCCGCCACCGATTTATTCTCGTGGTATCGTCCGCAAATATGCAGATTACCTCGGTCTCGATGCCGGCAAAGTGCTGGATATGCATCGGGAACTCACTGGCACCCCACGTGAATCGAGCCCGGTAGCCACCACGCCAGCAGAAATGCCGCGCATGTGGGCACCGAATTTCGCGATTCTGGCCTTCGGCGTTGTGCTGACTGCCATCGTGTTCGCCTGGGGCTATAGCATTTGGCTCTCGCCGGATAGCACGCTGGATTCCGTTCCGACACCAACGACATCCACCACGATGACCGCTTCCCAGACTGCGAGTGAGGCCCGCCCTACTCCGCCAGCAGCTCCAACAATGGTGGCTACCGAAGCGCCCGTTGTAAACGCTGGTGGCGATAACCAATCTGGTGAAGAAGTTGTTAGCACCGAAGCACCGCAGCAGTATCGCACCGGTGTTGGTGTGACTGTCTCGGCCGAAGCACATGTCACCATCGAGGTCGATGGCCAGGTGGTCTTCGACGACACGCTTGCCGCGGATGCATCCACCGATATGTTCGTCGGTACCGATTTCACGGTGACCACCTCGGATGGATCCGCATCCTACTTCTTCAATAGCTGTGGCATTACCTCGGGATCCCCAATGGACGTTGAGGCTGGTGAGTTCACACAAACATTCAGCGCCAGTGAAGCTTCCTGTGCCCCACCTGAGGGCTAACCAACAAAGACAACCAACGAGGAGAGGCAAACATCCCGAAATTTATCGGGATGTTTGTTCGTCTATGAGGTTCTATCGGCGTTTGCGAGTAGGCACCGAGATCGCGATGGCGTGGGGAATAATGCCGAACTCTGCAGGAGTTTCAGAGGAAACATCGCCATCCAGCTGCACTGGTTGGGGAGTATCGCTCTCCACCCTCACGCGACGTGCCTTGCGCTGAATCACCCACTGCGAATCGGAAAGCGTTGCCAACGGATTGGCAGCGTGCGCCAGTAGCATGGCCATCTCGTGAGCGCGGTTCGCCGTCACGATGAGGACATCCAGCTCACCATCATCCGATCGAATGGAGTGATCGAGGCGGATCGCTGAGTTGATGATGGACGAACCATTGGCCACCAATACCAGCGGAGAAACAACCGAATGCTCCTCTTCATCGATAGTGATGCGGAATGAATGCGATCGCTCACGAAGTGCCTTCAGTGCAGCCGGGACGTATGCCATCCACCCCACTCTGCGCTTGAGCGATTCATCCGCCGCTTCAAAGGTCAGGCTATCCAGGCCTGTACCGGCCATGTGCAGGAAAAACTGATCGTTGCAGGTGCCCACATCCATTTGGTGAATATCAAATGGACCAAATGCCAGGGCGGCGGCGGCGGATATTCCGCCGGGAATGCCGAGTTCCTGCGCAATGATGTTGGTGGAACCGCCCGGAATAATCCCGAGCGGTATGTCCCGGTCTCGTAAGGCAGCCGCGACTTCGGAAACGGTGCCATCGCCACCACAGGCGATCACACCATCGGCATCGCCAACAACTTCCCTGGTGAGTTTGACTGTGGGAACATCGCGCCGGGTTTCATGAATCCGGAGGTTCACGCCATCCGGTACCCATTGCCCCAGGGCAGCACGAATCTGCATGGAATCTGCACGGGTGTTTGGATTGAGGAGAACAACAACGGTATCACCGCTGCTATACCTTCTCCGCCACGCTCTTTCTTCCATCGATCAATCCGCAATCCGTTCCCATCAGCGAGACTAGGCGACTTCCTCGTCTGGACCAAACACCTTCTCAACGATCTCGTTGGCAAGCCAGGTAGCGGCAGCTGTAAAGATCAGACCGAGGATTCCGCGAGAGACATTCTTCATCATGTTCGTTCTCCTATGTTGAACTTAATCGCCATTTTGGCAGTAATAGTAGTCGCAATTTTGGTGCCCGGTCACGGCCTTGGCGAAGTGGCCAACAATCCCAATGGGAACAGAATCACAATCGCGATGAGCATGATATCCACCATCGTGAAGGGACCGGCGATCTGATGACCAAAGCCGGGCACATTTGCCATGGCGTTCGTGAAGGGCGATGTGAGCCCAAAGACAACACGACCGATCCAAACACGCTCAGTGACACCAACGAGAAGCATGATGGTGCGAATGATGACAATGGTCGCGCACAGTGCATAGACCGTGAGGAGGACTTCCAGAGCGACCTTGTTTCGTGCCTCTGATATTCGCCGCCTCTGCTGTGGGTGTTGAATGACCATTATTCTGATCCCTCCGAGGATAGAATATCGGAGATGCGATCCACGATGACTGAGGCGAGTTCGGATTTGCTGAGTTCCGGCAGCGATTCCGGCGAATATTGCCCGCGGGTGAGAATGGTTGCGGTCGATGTACTGGAACCGATTGTGGCGACAGCTTCGTTCGCGATGATCATTGCCAATCCCTTGCGCTCGAGTTTCTTCGCAGCATTGGCAAGCAGATCATCGGTTTCGGCGGCAAATCCCACCTTCACCATTCCGGGAAGGTTTATGGACGCCAGGATATCCGGATTCTTGGTGAGCGGGATATTCCACGTGTCTTCGCCATCCTTCTTCTTCACCTTGCTCTCACTGGCGGTTTCCGGTCGGAAATCTGCCACAGCAGCAGCCATAATCAGCACATCGGCATCAGTGGATTCGTGCTCCACCGCAGTCTGTAGCTCAATCGCCGAGGTGATGTGTACGGGATCGAAGCACGCTGGCGGCTGATTAACCGAAGGCCCAAGGATCAGGCGAACGTCCGCACCGCGATCCAGAGCGGCGTATGCGATTTCAATACCCATGGTGCCGCTAGAACTGTTGCCGATGAAGCGCACTGGGTCAATCGCCTCATACGTTCCGCCAGCGGTGATGACGATCTTCTTGCCAGATAGCGAACCATTACGGCCGGCAGTCCTGCGGACCGCAAAAAGCAGCCGATCCAGATCGGC
>JAFAEA010000395.1 GCA_023424355.1 Chloroflexota bacterium
ATCCTGAGGAATCCCGACTAAACCAATTGGGATTCTACGATCAGGTCTATTGGCCTGTCAATTTGGGCTACTCCACAGCCGCAATGATCTCTGCCACCCGCGCCATCCGGAACTCGTCTGCAGCCAGAAGTGATTCCCGCACGCCGAGAAGATGCGCCAGATCTCGCTCGATGCGTTGGAAGCTTCCTTCCAGCGCAGAACCGGTAGCGTCTGGGGCAGCGCCTCCATAGATGGTGCGCGCTTCGACGAACTTCCAGGGATCGAGCGCCTCGTCCACAAACGCCTGATCGAGCTCGAGCGATTTGCCGAGCACATCAGCACTGACATCGTTCACCATGGCGGCATCAATGGCTCGGTTTTCGGCGACGGATTGGTTCACCAGATTCGAGACGATGGTGTGCGCAGAGCGGAAGGCGACTCCGTGATGTTGCACGAGGCTATCGGCGAGGGCGGTGGTGGTCATGTGACCTTCGTACGCACGTTTGCGCAGGAGTTCGGTGTTGAAGGTCGCCGTCTGGATCACGGCCGTCAGCAGGCTCACCACCGCCTCGAAGGCATCGAAGCATCGGTTCATGGCGATGAACATCGGGTCTTCAACATCATTGGTATCGCCGAACGCTGCGCTGTGAATCATGGTTTGCACGGCGTTCGCCTCGCCATAGACCCAACCGATGCGCACGCGGATGTGCTCCAGCACCACCGGATTACGCTTCTGCGGCATGATGGAGCTGATTTGTATGAACGCATCATCGATCTTGAGCACGTTTTCGGTCGCCCGGCTCCAGACCAGCAGATCGTAGACGAAGCGACTGATGTTCCCGACGCTATTTGCCAGGGCCATGGTGGCTTCCATGATGTGATCGCCGGCGCCGACTGCGTCGTATCCGTTTTCGATGACGCGCGGGAATCCGAGCAGATTGGCGACCTTCTGCCGATCGATCGGGAAGCTGGTGGTGGTGAACGCCGCCACGCCCAGCGAGCTTTGATTGGTGTGTGTCATGGCGTGGCGCAGACGGGTGTAATCCCGCTCCAGCGGGGCAATTACACCCAGCAGGTAATGCGCCAGAGTTGTTGGCTGCGCCGGCTGTGTATGCGTGATGCCGGGCATCAGCGAATCGAGATGCTGGGTGGCAACCTCGATGAGCGCGCGTCGCAGTCCCAGCAGCTGACGCTGGGCGCCAATGAGTCGCTGTCGCATCATCAATCGACTCATCCCGGCCGCAAGATCGTTACGGCTGCGGGCGATTTGCAGATTCCCGCCGACCTCCGGGCCGGCGATTTCGATCAACCGACCTTCCACAGCGAAGAAGAGATCTTCCACATCCGGTTCATAGGTGAACCGGTCTACTCCCTCGCGCTTCACCTGTTGCAGTGCGCGCAACAGCCTGCTCGCCTGCTCGGCGGTGAGGATATTGCAATCGTGCAGCATGATCGAGTGCGCCTCGTTGGCGGCGATCATGTGATCGAACAGATGCTGTTTGCTCTCCTGAAACTGCGGTTCCAGAACGTACTGCGCGTAAACCGGATGTGGAAATGACTCTGCGTTCGCCATGGTTCTGGAACTATCCCTTCAGACCGGCAAGGGCGATGCCCTTGATGATTTGCTTCTGGAAAATCAGGAAGATGATGATAACGGGCACGGTGGCCAGCGATGCGGCTGCCATGATGAGGTCGAACCGCGCTCCATTTTCGGATGAGAAGAACGCCACGCCAACTGGCAGTGTGCGCATCTCCTCGCTACGAATAACGATGAGCGGCCAAATGTACGCATTCCAATTCCCGAGGAACGTGAAGATACACAGTGCGGCCACGGCCGGCTTCACCAACGGTAACGCGATTTTCCAGAAGATGCGGAACTCGCCAAAGCCATCAAGCCGGGCGGCATCGATGAGCTCGTTGGGAACACCCATGAAGAATTGGCGCATGAGGAAGACGCCGAATGCGCTGATGAGGCCAGGGAACATCACGCCGAGATAGGAATCGGTCAGCCCCACCTCGATGCTCATCATGAACCACGGAATCACCAGCATTTCTGTTGGCACCATGAGGGTGCTGAGAATCATCACGAAGATGATGGTAATACCCGGGAACTTGAACTTCGCCAGTGTGTAGCCGGCCAATGAATCGAAGAAGGCCACGCTCGCCGTGGTGATGGTGGCGATGACCAAACTGTTCGCGAACCAGCGGATATAGCTGGTGTCCTGCAACACTGCTCGATACGAATCGAGGGTGAACACAGGTGGAATGAGCGAGAGCGAATAGATATCCTGCGGGCGCTTGAACGAGCTGCTGATCATCCAGACGAACGGGAAGATCATCAGCAATCCACCAATGAGGAGAGCCAGTGTGAGTGCAACCCGGCTCAGCTTCTGCTTGCGGGCATGACGGTCCAGTTGTTTTCTGGCGGCTTCTGAAATCTGGGGGGATCCGGAGATTCCACCGGGAATAGTTGGTGCTTGCATGGCTAATCAGTATCCCTCTGCAGAACTTTCAGCTGAATAACGGTGATGATGAGGATGATGATGAACAGCACCACGGTCATGGCGCTGGCGTACCCCATCTTGCTGGGCAAACTGCTGAACGCTTTCTGGTACACGTAGAGCACCAGTGAGATCGTGCTGTTCAGCGGACCACCAGTACCCTGATTACTCATTGATCGCACCTGGGTGAACACCTGCAGGTTGCTGATAACACCGGTTACCACCAGGAATACGATGGTGGGATTGAGTTGAGGAATGGTGATATCCCGGAATATCTGCCAGCCAGATGCACCATCGACCGCAGCCGCATCTGTGTAATCCTGCGGAATGCTTTCCAGTCCTGCCAGAAAGATCACCACCTGAAAGCCAAGACCCTGCCACACGGTTGTGACGATGATGGCGTAGATGGCGGTGGCCGGATTGCCAAGCCAGTTCGTGCCGCTGAGCCCGGCCCAACTGAGTACCTCGTTGATGAGGCCGTTCGGCATGTACATCCAGCGCCAAACCCATCCGACAGCGACGAGTGAGGTGACGTATGGCAGGAAGTAGAGTGCACGGAAGAACCCTGCCCAGCGGATGATCTTTTGAAGTCCAAGCGCGATGATGAGACTCAGTGAAAGCCCAATTGGCACACCCACCGCCACATAGATGGCGGTGTTGCGCATGGATTTCCAAAAGACCTTATCGGAGGCCAGATCGCGATAGTTTTCCAGCCCTACCCATGGTCGCTCAATGGCTATGGGATCCCAATTGTGGAAACTCACCCAGAACGCATAGAGCGTTGGGCCGATGCGAATTAACAGGAAAAATAGCAGCGGAAGAGCGATAAAGAGATAGCCCCAAAGCCACTTGCGCTTCTCGAGCGTGAGGTGCATGTGTCACCGTCCATGGGATGGTGAGTGCCGGCAGATACCTGCCGGCACTCACCTAGGTGTGAAATACGAGTGAGTCTAGCCTTCCAGCGAGGCCCAGTATTCGTCCAACTGCACCTGAATCTTGTCCTGCGCTTCCTGCAGGGCAGCTTCAGGATCCAGACCGGCAAGGGTGACGTTATCGAACGCATCCATCACGGCCTGGCGCAGGTCGGCTTCGTTCACCATGAAGGTGGCGTAGCTGTAGGCCAACGATTCGATGAACGGTGCGAGCTTTTCGTCTTCCATCAGCGCCGGATCTTCGGCGAGGGCAGCACGGGCTGGCAGTTCACCGATGGCCGGGGTCCAGCGCTTCATCACATCGGCACTGGCGAGGAAATCGAGCCACTTGGCAGAAGCAATTGCCTTGTCGCCTTCGGCGGCGTTGCGAGTGATGGTATTGCACCAGAAGCTGGCGAAGCTGGCTTGCTCCTTCTGCATTGGCAACGGCACGATCTTGTAGTTCAGATCCGGAGCATCGTTGGTGTAGGTACCTACGCGGTATGAACCATCGATGTGCAGCGCAGCCTTGCCGCTACCGAAGGCGGTTGGGCCATCGGTCTGGAATCCGCTTTGTGTGACGCCATGCTCCGTAAGGAAGTTGGTGACATAGGTGAAGGCCTCAATGGCTTCTTCACTGGTCCACTGCAGCGTGCGGTTGTCCTCGGTCATTGGGAGGGCGCCGTTCTGGCGAATCAGCGCTTCACGCCACCAGTTGTGACCCTGACCACCGATATCCCAGGTGAAGCCGACGACATCGAAATTGTCGCCATCCTTCTGCACGGTAGCCTTGGCTGCTTCTACCAGTTCGTCCCAGGTTGTTGGCGGTTCTACCCCGGCAGCATCGAGGTGATCCATATTGCAGAAGAGCGCAAGGGTGCGCACGGCGGTTGGCAATGCGTAGTAGTTGTCCGTCACCTTGGCGGCCGATACCATCGGGAAGAATTCCGATTCGATGACATCATGCGGGAACCATTCCGGGTTCAGCGGGGTGAGGAACTGCTGCTGCACGTAGGCAGGAATCCAACCGAAGTACACATTAAGTACATCCGGACCTTCGCCAGCCTGAACGGCGGCGGCTACCTGCTGAATGAAATCATCGTACGGGAAGTTGACGTGCTTGATCTTGATGCCTGGATTGGCAGCCTCGAACTCCGGGATGAGCTCGTTCACCAAAGCGGTCTTGGATGCGTATTCGTATTGCCAGTACTCGATTTCAACATCGCCGCTCACGGTGAGATCGGCAAGTCCGAAATCGCCACCGGCTGCAGGGGTTGCATCCTGAGCCAGCGCGCGCATCTGGGTGGATGCACCTACGGCCATTGCGCCGGCAGCACCTGCCTTCAACGCATCTCGACGAGTGATCGCTTTCTGGAACACCTTATTACCCATGTTGAATCTCCTCCGGGTCATCGAATCCGACGGGTACACATCCACACGCCGGCAGCGTGCCGGCTTATGTATGACTGATGTGAGCTTGAATACAGTGTATCCGAGGAGGAAATTCAGGCAATGGGAAGAATCTGGCAATACTTCACAAATTCAGAGTGAGTCTTTGGGCGCCCAGCTCATCCAGCCCCATTTCAGGCTTCCAAGGCGGAGAAAAACGCCCACCCCTACTCCGGCCAACACGATAAACTCGCGATCAAGCCCGGAATAGCGCAGTACAACAACAGTGAGGCAGGCGCCGAGCGCCGCGAGACCATAGAGTTCGGCTCGCTGGAAGATCGCCGGAGTCACACCGGTCATCATGTCGCGAATAATGCCTCCGCCAACTGCGGTGATGATTCCGAGCAGGATCGCCGACCAGTACGAAAGATCAGCATCGAATGCGCGGAGGGCGCCGGCAACGGCGAAGTTGCTGAGCGCAATGGCATCGAACAGCGTGATTGCCCTTTTAAGCTGATTAATGTGGCTTCCCCACAGGGCAACGGCGCTGGCGGCCACGATTACCGTGGGCAAGTAGAAGGGATTGGTGAGCGCCAATGGTGGCCCGAGGGGCAGCATCACGTCGCGGATAATTCCGCCTCCGAGTCCGGTGACGAGCGCGAGGAACCAGAGCCCCATGATGTCGTAGCGATAGCGCAATCCGACGAGAGCGCCGGTGGCACTACCAACGAAGATACCGAAGATATCTACAATCAGGAACATCGTATCGGAATCGAACACAGCGTTGTGCACTCCAGAGGAACGGAAAACAGGCAGGAACTCTCATGCCATGGCTGATGCAAGTTTGCCTGATTTGGTGGCGAGTTTCGACATTCGCGCTCGGTAGCGGAGGAGCTTGTCTCTTCCTTCGAAAGGGCAGACAAGGGCCCACTCCGTTTCTCGCTTCGCTCGGCCGGGCTGCCCTGCTACCTGGATTCCAAATCACGCTTCAACTTTGCCAACCGATCGGCCGCGTATCCGGCGAACTCGCCGATCCAGCGTTCGTGAATCGCCTGAATCGGCAGGGCGTTGAGGTGATTCCAGCGTTCCCTCCCCCGCCTCTCTACGATTACCAAATCAGCTTTCACCAACACATTCAAATGTTGCATCACGGTGGTGCGATCGAGATCTGGCAGCAATTCGGTCAGGGCGCTGGTGGTGAGTGGACCCGGTTTCAGGGCATCGAGAATGGTGCGTCTCGTTTCGTTCGCCAATGCCTTGAAAACCAAATTGTCCTTTTCTTGCTGCAACATGTTATATTTATATCACATATTGATTCAGCGATCAGCAAAGGAGCATCCCATGGAACTCAAGTTCACCGTGAATGGATATATCTCGAAACACGTGCACGAGGTATTTGAAGCCGTCGCCAACCCGGAGCATCTTTCGCACTTCTTCACCACAGGCGGCGCCAAAGGTCGGCTCGAATCCGGTGCTGTGGTGACCTGGGACTTCCACGATTTCCCCGGTGCGTTCCCGGTGAACGTCGTGGAAGTTGAGCAAGACAAGAAGATCGTGCTGCGGTGGGATGCTGCAGAGCACGTGGTGGATCCGGATGCCGCCGGTGCCCGGCAAACGACCGTCACCATGACGTTCGAGCCGGTGGATGGGGACCGCACCCTCGTGAATATCAGCGAGTACGGCTGGAAATCCAGCGAGGAAGGCCTGCAGGCCAGCTACGGCAACTGCATGGGCTGGACCGGCATGCTGGCCGCGATGAAGGCCTGGATGGAATACGGCATCAATCTCCGCGAGGGCTTCTACAAGTAGAACCCTCGGCTGCCATATTGCCACCCGTTTGATCCCATGGCACATTGACCTCTGAATCTTCCTTCGGTGTCATGGGATCACATTGGCGCGACTACTAACCATCGACGAACTCTCAGAATCCCGGCGCAAGCAGGGTTTGCTGGCAATTCTGATCAGCACGTTCTGCAGCTGGGGTGGATTTTTCATGGTGATTCCGCTGATGGCGGTTCACTATGTGGATCATCTCGGCTGGGCCGCCGGAACTCTCGGAATCGTGCTCGCCTTACGGCAATTCACCCAGCAAGGTTTCACCACCATCTTCGGAATTCTCGCCGACCGGGTGGGTCCGAAAATTCTCATCGCTTCCGGCATGATCATCCGCGCGCTTGGGTTTGTAGCCATGGCGTTCGCGGAGAACTTTTGGCCCGTTTTGGCCGCGGCATTGATCGTTGCAATCGGTGGTGCCATGTTCGAGGCACCGAACCAGGCGGCCGTAGCTGCCCTCACCTTTCCCGATGAACGACGACGTTTTTACGCCCGCATCGGTATGGTGGGTGGTGTGGGTACCACAGTTGGGACTCAACTTGGCGCACTCCTCATCGACTACGATTTCTCACTCGTTTGCCTCGGAGGCGCGGCCGCGTTCTTCTTCGTGTTTCTCGCCATGATGATTTTGATGCCGCCAGTGGCGGTGTCGGTGGATGAAGGTGTCGCCTCGGAAGGAATTCGGGGCGTGCTTCGCGACAAAACATTCGTCAGCTACATTGCCATCATCGCTGGCTACTGGTTTGCCTGGACCCAATTCGGCCTCACCATCACGCTGGCGGCGGTGGCGATTTCCGGCACGGATCGCGCCGTCAGCTGGATCTATCTGGTAAATGCGCTGGTGACCATCGCGCTCGGCTATGTGCTACCGAGGCTCCTCGAGCGTTGGCTTACGTCGCTGCAAATGCAGATTGCGGGTGTTATCACTATCGGTCTGGGATTGCTTCTGATCGGGCTCGCTAGCGACCTCGCCGGCGTGCTGTTTGCCGCTGCCGTGTTTGCGATTGGTGCCGTGATGACACGGCCCGGACAGGAAACGATTCTCGCTAACCTGGCGAGGCCGAGCGCCCGCGGGACCTATTTCGGATTCGCGGCGCTCGCCCTCGCCTTTGGTGGTGGTCTTGGAAACTATCTCGGCGGTGTGATCTACGATCTTGGAGGCGATGGCACCTCGGCCATGCCATGGATCGTGTTCGCCAGCATCGCTTTCGGTACCGCGATGCTGCTCTGGATCAATCGAGAGAGGTTTAGTGCAGTACGTGCCTAGCGTCGACCGAGAATCTTGCGGGCAATGAATCCGCCAGCAATGGCGGCTCCCAGCATCACCATCGGCACGACGGCCGCTGTTGGTGGCGGATCGGTGCGAATGCTGGATTCCATGCCTAGCGCATTTCGACCTACGGCCTTCAACACCGCGGTGCCGATGTGGAGAGGCAAGTAGAGTGCCGGAATCATCTTGGCCCAGAAAATTGGGGCCCGCTTCGCGATCACACCAGCCGCAATTCCTGCCGGTACGAACCCGATGGTGGCCAGCACGATATCCGATGGCTTCACCACAAATGCGACTGCTGCGGTCAGCGCCGTGATGCCGACCCACTGCAGGCCGGTTGCATTACGCTTGCGACCTTCGAGAATGAACAACGCAGATGATGCAAACCAGGTTATGCCTGCGACACCGTTGAGTGCTTTGGCCAATTGCCCATCGGCCACGATGGATGCCCCCACGATGACTGTGGCGACGGCGAGAGTGCCGGTCGCCAGGCGTTCCTGAGGGGTTTCGCCGAGGATGCTGGTTAGCGCGCTTTCTGGTTTCATGGTGTTCCTGTTCTAAAGAAATTCTGTAACTACACTATTGGCCAGCATCATGCCGCGTTGCGTGAGCCGCACACCCTGGCCGGTGGATTCCATCAGCCCGAGCCCGGTCATACGGGCGATGGGCTCGCCAAAATGCTCTTCGAGTCCGATTCCGTGGCGATGTGCGAACGCGGCTGCATTCACGCCGTCGTTGAGCATGCGCAGGCCGAGCATCATCGTTTCGCCGCGCGCGGTGGCTTCGTCCAGAATCTCGGTATTGGATTGCGGCAGCGTTCCTGCCTGAAGATCGTTGATGTAGCGCTCTGGCAAGAGCTGATTCATCACGCGATTGCCGTTCATGGTGCCGAATGCGCCAGCGCCAATGCCGAGATAATCGCCATGCTGCCAGTAGATCGCATTGTGGCGCGAATGACCATCTGCATCGCGGCACCAGTTCGCGATCTCGTAATGGTTCCAGCCGGCAGCATCCAGCATGGAGATCGCATCTTCATAGAGATCGGCGGTTGCATCGTCATCTGGAATCTGGAGGATTCCGCGAGCGGCGGCATCGGCATACGGTGTGCCGGGTTCGATGATGAGGCTGTAGAGACTGAGATGATCCGGACCGGCATCGCCAAGATCGATCAGACTTTGCAGATCACGCTGCCAGCTTTCCCGGGTTTGACCCGGCCAGCCAAAGATGAAATCGAGGCTGACGCGATCGAATCCGGCCTCATGCGCATCCGCCAGCGACGTCAGCACATCGTTGGCTTCGTGCTGACGTCCCAGCGTGCGGAGTCCGCGGCGATCGAGCGTTTGGGCACCGATGCTCAGGCGATTGATGCCCGCGGTTCGGTAGCCCTGCAGGTGCTCGAGACTGAGCGCATTCGGATTCGCTTCCATGGTGATTTCGGCATCGGGCAACACCGTGAGTTCACTACTCACGGCCTCGAGGATGCGACCGATCTCTTCCGGAGAAAGCAGGCTGGGTGTGCCTCCACCGAGGTAGATGGTGGCAACCTGCCGACCATTCGCCTCCCCTGCTCGCAACTGAATCTCTTGTTCCACCGCATCGACATATGCGGGAATCAGATTGTTCTTGCCGGCATAGGTTGTGAAATCGCAATACGGGCAAATGTGGGCACAAAATGGAACGTGAATATACACGCCGATTGCGGCATCGGCGGCGACCGGTGCGAGGATCATGCTTCGGACTTCTTCTTTCCCTGGTCTTTCAGCACTTCGTCCATCTCCAGGCCAGTCAGTTTGCTCAGCGTGGACATGATGTAGAAGATGGATGCGGTGAGAGCAATAAAAACCGGAATGGTGATCACCGGAAAACTGAGCGCAGTCATGCGGCCAATTTGCTCGGTGTACTGCTGAGTTCCGCCATCGGCGGTGACAACGACTTTGGCGAGGATGAAGTTGAGACCGGCGCTCAGCAGGAAAGTTCCCGCCAGCATCCATGTGGCGACGGATGTGCGGCGCTCGTAATCATCCATCTTGCCGCGCTCTTCGAGGATCGGATAGACACGGTCCTTGTCGACAATCGCGTCCAGAAAGATTCGGGCAAGGGGCTTGCCGATCCATCCGGAAATCAGGATTGCCAGCGCAAGAATCGCGGGGATCATGGCTTCCTTCACCGCAATCCATTCAGCCGGGAGTTCCAGAAGACCGATACCACCGCTGATGGCGATGGATACGAGTCCCAAAACTGGTACCCACCCAACCTTGCGGGTTTTGACCATTTCGTAGATGCCATAGAGAAACGGAAATGCAAGCGCCAGCAGCAAAGCGTTCACGGCGCCGAGCTTATCGTCGCCGGCAAACCGGGTCATGATAACGGTGGGAATAACGATATTGATGACAAGGCTAATCATGCAGGTTGAGTCTCGCGGTGTTTCAGCAGCTTGCAGCGATACGAATAAAGGTGGAACATTCGGCTGAATACCCGGATGTGCCGGGTGCGCACGCGTGACCATACGAGGGTCGCATGACACACGTTTATCAACGATACCACGCAGCCGCAGCCAGTATGGATGCGCTGATTGATATGACTCCTACCCCGACCGATTCCTCGCGGGAGGCGGTTACTGCTCGCGCGGCGATGCGCATGCAGCGGCTGCGGGAATTTCTTGGCCGTATCGGCGATCCGCACATAGGCCGGCCAATCGTCCATGTGGGCGGAACCTCGGGCAAGGGCAGTACTAGCACGGTGATCACCAGTATTCTCACCGCAGCCGGTTATCGAACGGGACTGCACACATCGCCCTATCTACAAACACCTGCCGAGAAGCTTCAGGTTGGAGGTCGATTGATCTCGCCGGATGCCTACGCCGATCTGGTTGATGAATTCATGCGGGCGCATGATGCTTGGCTGGCGGATGGCAAGGATCCCCTCACCTATGGCGAGGCGTTCAATGTGCTGATGTGGATGTACTTCCGCGCTGAAGATGTTGATATCTGTGTGGTCGAGGTCGGCGCCGGTGGTCGGTTCGATCTCACCAACATCCTCGAGCCAACCCTGAGCGTGATTACCTCGGTGGGGATCGACCACACCGCTACACTCGGTAAAACAATCGCCGACATTGCCTGGCACAAGGCCGGCATCATCAAGCCGGGTAAGTCCGCAGTGAGCGGTGTGCCCAACCTCGAGGCGCAGGCGATTATTCGGGAGGAGGCCGAAACTGTAGGCGCTCCCCTCCTCCAGGTGGATCTGGACGTGATGATTCGCGATATCCAGATCGATGCCAATGGAACACACTGGATCGAGGAGCCCGGAGATATTCAGCATTCGATGCGGATGGCTGGATCATTCCAGGCGCGTAACGGTCAGCTCGCCGTCGTCGCCGCCCGATCGCTACGAGATCTGGGATTTTCGATCAGCGACGAAGCCATCGCCGAAGGGCTGCTGAAGGCGCGAATCCCCGGTCGGGCCGAGATAGTGAAGGATGTAGTGCCGGTTGTTCTGGATGGCGCTCACAATGCGGAAAAGGTGGCGGCCTTTGCGCAGGATGTGCCCCAACTCGCACCGATTGCAGATGGTGGCAAGCGTATCGTTGTCGCCGGGTTGCTGGAAGCCAAGCAGGGCGACGAGATGATTCCTTCGCTGATTCCGGTGACGGATGTGCTCATTGCCACCAGTCCAAAGGTGCTGGCGAAAGATGCAATGGTGACCTCGGAGATTGAACAGTTCGCCCGCAATGCGGGTTTTGACGGTGAGGTGATTCTGGAGCCAGAGCCGTTGGCGGCCATTCAGCGCGCTATCGAACTCGCCGAAGCCGGTGATGCGGTTGTGGTGACCGGATCGCTCTATCTGGTGGGGAATATTCGCGAGCGCTGGTTCCCGGAGGCCGCGATTCTGGAAGCGCAATCGTGCTGGCCGAGCGCGGTGACGCACGGGGTGTAGAGCAATGCGAAACGGGCGCCATGTGGCGCCCGTTTCCGTGTTTTCATCAGTTTGCCCTGGAGGAACTAGTCCTCAGCCAGGCGGCTGTGCATGATCAGGCCGATTACAAGTGCAATCAGACCCAGGATCATTCCCCACACACCAAAGGTGAGCTCCCAACCTGGTTCGTGACGCACGGAATGCGCAATGCCATACACAGTGAAGGCAACACCCATGAGTGTTGCACCGGCGGCCGTGAGAATACGGCTAACTTCCAGCATGATTCGTCTCCCTCGGCCCTAATGGTTCACTTGCAACCGGGACCAGCTGCCCGGCAATCAATTGCCGGAACACCCCACATCGTTATCGTTACCTTACCCTATTCCCCGGTGAATCCGCCAGTGCTGAAATGTGTAACACCGCGCTTTATGCCAGAAAATCCTGGGGCGGATTTCCGCCCCAGGATTTTCACGGTTTACTGATTGGTTCGAACCAGCAGGTGCTAGACGGTGAATACCACCAGAGCACCATCCTCGAACTGGCGACCGCCGGAGGCGTTCATCACCGAGGAGAAGCCAACGTAGGTGCCGGCTTCAGCTTCGAGCTCGATGTAGCCGTAGCTACCAGCGCTCAGTACGCCCATACCACCGGCAACGGTAGCGCCGGATTCTTCACCGGCGAGCCAGCTGGAGGCCAGATCGGCGGCAGCGGCTTCGTCGATGGCATCCGCGCTGTGCAGCACAACGAAATTGGCTGGCATGGAGGCATCGTTGCGAACACCGATGACGTTGTAGCCAGCGGCCGGAGCGGAATCGGCATTGATAGCGCCATCCGCAACGCTCACAGTGAAGCCGGAGCTGAAGCCTTCCGGAGCCACCTCGCCACCTTCTGGTGTGGCTACTGGATCAGCGCCAGCGGTAGCAGCTGCTTCGGCATCAAGTACCGAGATGGTGGTGACGGACTGGGTGGAGGTAGCGAGATCGCTGTAGGCAATCCACTTACCGGCATCCAGGTTCAGGAGAACGCTACCGGTTTCACCTACAGGAACGTAGGTACCACCGGCGAACACTGCATCGCCCAACCATGCCGGAACTTCGCTCAGGGAGCCGGAGGTGAACTGGAAGAGGAAGGAGGTGAAATCACCCACGCCTACTTCTTCTGGCAAGCGCACCAGGTTGAATGCAGCACCAGCTTCGCTGGCATTTTCGACATTGAATACGTACCAGCCAGGCTGATTGGCATCACCAACGTACATTGCGTAGGAGTTGGCGTTAGCTACCACGTCCACCTGATTGGCGGTTTCGAGATCAGCAAGAGTGGCCATGGCAACCGGGCTGGCTTCCATGTCGCCATCAACTTCTGGGGTGGCATCCTGCGCGGACACGAGGTACGCGAGGCTAGATGTAGCGGCGGCGCCCAGGGCAATACCGCCCAGGGTGCGTCGATTCATACGCGAGTTGATCATTCCGATTCACTCCTTTGTGTTGGTACCCAGCAGTACCGTGCCTCTGCCGAGTTGATTGACACAGCGGATTCGAATCCCCCCAAATTGAAATGAGGAGCAAGACCCCGCTGTCTCGGCTCTCGCAAATACTATACCAATACATGCGAATTACTGTAGACATATATTCTGAGGACAGAGTTTCACGGTCCACCCGGGTGGACTTCGCCAGAACCGGGAGAAATACAGATGGAACGAAACGACGATATCGTGCTGTTGACGACCGCAGGATCGGAAGTTGAAGCAGGGATGTTGAACGAGGAGCTTCGTGCGGCGGGCATCCGCACGTTGGTGCGTCCGGGAGGTCCTGGCGCTGGTGCATGGGCATCGGCGGCGACGTTCGATCATCAAGTCTTTGTGCGCGCCGATGAACTTGAGCTGGCACAAAAGGTGCTTAACCTCGGATTAGATGATGGTGCTCCCCTACCCCGCGCGCGAACAGCAGCGCCAAGGGTTAATCGGGTGCGAGTGCCGGGCAGCGAATAGTAACTTCGGGGAGGAATGCGTGCAGAACACGAAGGACGCAGTAGCAGACAAGGCGGATGGCAACACGATCACAGGGTTCATCCGCGATACATTAAAGATTGTTTCCGAGAAGCAGATTTCGGGATTCGCCCAAATGGTGGCCTATAACGTTCTTTTTGCGACCGCCCCCCTGTTGATGGTGTTGGTAGCTGGAGCAGCGGCAATTACCCGTGCGGTGAACGACGATCTAGAAAATCCGGCCCAACCTGTTCTGCAATGGATGCAGGATACGCTCCCGAGCGAAACGTCTTCCTTTCTAAACGAGCCGATTGAACGCGCAGTAAACGCCGATACCGGATTTCTGTTTTCATTCGGTGCGATTTTCGCGATCTGGGGTGCCAGAGGTGCGG
>JAFAEA010000409.1 GCA_023424355.1 Chloroflexota bacterium
AAGTTGAGATTGATGCTGCCGTCTTTCACCAGCAGATCGAGGAAGTTGGTCATCACCTTGCCATACATCTGGCTGCCATGTACCGGCAATGTGGCGGGCAGATTGAGGAGACCAATCACGGTAACGCCGTGCTCGGTGGTGATTTCCCCTGGGGTGGTGAGTTCGCAGTTGCCACCGGTTTCTGCGGCGAGATCGACGATCACACTTCCTGTGCGCATGCGCTCGACCGCGCTTTCCGGAATCATCTTCGGGGCAGGTCGGCCAGGAACGAGGGCGGTGGTAATCACCACATCCGCATTGGCAATGTGATCGTTCAGTCCTTCCTGCTGTTTCTTTAGCTCTTCCGGAGTCGCCTCACGGGCGTATCCACCGGCGGCTTCGGCATCGGCACCAGTATCGATTTCCACGAATTTGGCACCGAGGCTTTCAACCTGTTCTTTTACTACCGCGCGAACGTCATAGGCTTCCACTACTGCGCCAAGGCGACGCGCAGTGGCGATGGCCTGTAGACCTGCCACACCGGCTCCGAGTACCAACACCTTCGCTGGCCGAATCGTGCCGGCAGCGGTCATAAGCAGTGGGAAGAACTTTGGCAGGTAATCTGCAGCCAGTACAGCAGCCTTGTAGCCGCTAATGGTGCTCATGGCGCTAAGTGCGTCCATACTCTGCGCGCGGGTGATACGAGGAACTGCATCCACGGCCATCGCCGTGACACCAGCCTCTGCAAGTTGTCGATTGAGGTCGTGATTCACCAACGGGGCGAGGAAACTCACCAGCACCTGGTCCTGTTTCAGGTGGTCCAGATCACCGCGCTCTCCCGATGGCGCCTGCACACGCAGAACCACATCGGCATCGGCATACACATCGCTGGCGGATTCCACTACCGTGGCGCCCTGCTCGCGATATTCGTCATCGGCGATGGATGATCCCTCTCCGGCTCCGGACTCAATCACAACGTTGAGTCCCTTCCCTACCAGGTGTTTCACTGAATCGGGAATGAGTGCAACTCGGGTTTCTCCGGGCGCTGTTTCTTTCACCACGCCAATGGTTACTGCGCCGGTTCCGTTACCGCTTTCCAGGTTCTCGGCCATATGGCCCTCCTCCACAACGCGAAATGCACGCACGAGTTCGCCCCGCACGAATCCTGGATACGCAACGACTTCGGAGGGAGGTCTCCGCACGGAGGTGGAAATCCCCTCCCAAAGATTACGCATGCTGTTGTCTACTAGGAGTATCGACGCATCGGGCGAAAAACGCTAGGCTACTCCAACTGAGATGCAACACTTAACGCTGTATGCAGTCGTCGATCGTTGCATCCGGGGGTCGATGCCGCTCTCCCTACGTTGCTGCTCACGTTCACCAATTTCGCACATGGGTCGGGTACACTTACGACGATGTTAACAATCTCGAACCGGAGCAAACCTATACTTTGCTCGATCGGGATGAGACCTCGGGTGAGGTCCACATTTGTGCGCACAGTTTTCTGTGAGCAAAACGATTTGTCACACAGCCAGACAAAGGGAGAACATCGCCATGTCCAGTAACCTCTCTCGACGATCACTGGTGCAGAAGGGCTCCGCACTCGGCGCCGCCGCTGCATTCACCAAGGTCAGCGGTATCTCCGCACAGGATGCGACCCCGGGTGCTACTCCGGCGGCATCTCCTGTAGCAGATGCCGATTTCCTCGCTGCCCAGGAGCAGCTGAAGGAAGATCTCAAGCAGTACGAAGGTCAGACTCTGAAGATGCTCACCGCCGTTGCCGGTGGTAAGGATCCGGATGAAGATGCACTCTTTGCCCAGGAATTCGAGCGACTCACCGGCGTGAAGCTGGAAATGGTGCACCCGGCTGCTGATTACGATCAGAAGCGACAGGCGGACCTCAATGCCGGCGTTGAGTACGATCTTATCTACACCAACAAGCAGTGGATGGATGTGATGGTGGATCAGGAAATCCTGGTAGACCTCACCGAGCAGATCAACAACTCCGCCATCCTTAGCAACCCAACCGTGATTCCAACCGCTGAGTGGGATCAGGTGAAGTACGACGGCCAGATTTACAGCGTGTTCAACAAATTCGAAGGTTCCCGCATGCTCACCATGCGCGGCGACTGGCTGGACAAGCTGGGTCTCGAAGCTCCATCCACTCTCGATGAGCTCTACGATGTCATGGTTGCTCTTCGCGATGGCGATCCGGCAGACGATGGTGGCCAGCCGATCGGCTTCAGCGCTACCGGCACCTACGATTTCCAGCCATTCTTCAGCGCTTTCGGCCTGCGCAACGGTTTCAGCGGTGGTGATCTGAACAGCCGCAAGATCGATTACGCGTCGGATGAAGCCATCGAGGTCTACGAGTTCCTCAACAAGCTGTTTGTTGAAGGTCTCATCGATCCGAACTTCGCCACGCAGGAAATGGCCGATGTTCGCAACCAGTTCATGACCGATAAGGTCAGCAGCCTTTGCTACTGGGATACCTGGGTCGGGCTGTTCAATGCACAGGTAACCGCCGGCGATCCAGCCACCGAGTTCCACGCCATTGGTGTGGCTGCTGCTGCCGATGATGCTGGCAATGTCACCATCACCCGCGGTCAGCCAAGTGTTTGGGTGATTCCGATCAATGCCCCGAGCCCGGAACTTGCCTTCAAGATCCTTGAGTGGTGGCAGACGTTCGATGGCATCCAGCTCACCTCCCTTGGTATCGAGGGTCACGATTTCACCGTGACCGATGGCGTGTACGAGCTGACCGAAGTTGGCACCACCCACGCCATGGACCACGGCCAGCCGACCCCGTACAACTCCAACTGGGTGAACCCGGTGGGCGAGCTGCCAGGTCTCAAAGAAGCTCAGGAAATCACCAAGACCTACGCCAGCCTCGATGCACTCGGCCCGGATTGGGAGCCGACCATCAAGCCGCTGGTGGATGAGGCCATGATTCGCATGATCCTGGGCGATGTTGCTCCGGCAGAAGGCGTTGCCGCCCTGCAGGAAGAACTGCGCGCCGGAGGATTCATCGATTAGTCGATAGAGTCGGTAAATAGTGCGAAGGGATGGCGAGTAGTCTCGCCATCCCTCTGTTGTCAAAAGGTCGTATCGTATGGGCTCAGGAATCACGGGAAATATGCGGCGCTATGCGTGGCTGTATGTGATGATCCTGCCGGTGATCATTTATCTCTGTCTCTTTGTTTACTACCCACTTGTGCAGGGTGTTATCTCCAGTTTTCAGGAGACTATTCCGTTACGCGGCACCACCTGGGTAGGAACCGCTAACTATCAGGAAGCCATTGATACGCCGCAGTTCTGGCAAGTTGTACGCAACACACTGCTGATTGGTGGCGGCATTATTGTGCTAGGGTTCTTCCCTCCCATTTTTGTGGCCCTGGCACTCAACGAACTTATTCACGTTACATTCAAGAAAATCGCGCAGACCACCGTTTATCTCCCCCACCTCTTTAGCTGGGTGGTGATTGCAGGTATGTGGATGTATATTCTGTCCCCGAGTGGCGGCATCGTGAACGATACGATCAAGGCCCTCGGCGGTGAGCCGATTCGCTTCTTCACCAGCATCGGCTGGGCCCGTTCCATCATGATCGGGTTGCCGATCTGGCGCGATATGGGCTACTACGCCATCATCTATCTCGCCGCCATCACCAGCATTAGCCCTTCGTTGTACGAAGCTGCCAGAGTGGACGGCGCCTCCAGGTTCCAGCAAACATGGCAAATCACGCTTCCCATGCTCAAGCCCACCATGCTTGTAGTGTTCATGCTGAACACATTGGGAATGCTGAGAATCTTCGATCAGATCTTCATCATGCGAAACAACGTGGTGAAGCGCTATGTCGATGTGCTGATGACCTATGTGTATGACCTCGGTATTACCCAGGGCAAAATCGGACTCGCCAGCGCCGTCTCCGTGATGGTTCTTGGTGCAACATTGCTCATGACCGCCATTGTTTGGTGGGTTACCGGCTTTGGAAAGGAGGACTAGCCATGCTGATTCGATCTACCCAACGCCGACGAAACGAGCACCTCACAACTGGCGATCGTATCTACAAAGCCGTTGTCATCCTCTTCCTGCTGGGTGCAATGAGCCTCATGATTATTCCGTTCTGGAATGTGATGGCTGTCGCCTTCTCCTCCGGTCTGGGATCAATGACCTCGGGCATCATCCTGTGGCCGGTCGATTTCAGTGTCGATGGCTTCCGCGTAATCTGGAACAACCTTGGTCTCGAGCGCGCGTTCATGAACAGCGTGATCGTTACCGTGCTCGGCACTGTTGCCCACGTTGCGCTTGCCTGCCTTGCCGGATACGTGCTCATTCAGAAAGAGCTCCCCGGCCGCAGACTGATTGTGATGTTCATTCTCGCTACCATGGCGATTCCGGGTGAGCTGATCATGATTCCGTTGTACGTGGTGTTCCGAAACCTTGGCCTCTACAACTCGCTGGCTGCGCTGGTGATTAGTGGCATGGTGAGTGGTTTCAGTATTCTGCTCATGCGCAACTTCTTTGCGGGAGTGCCATTCGATCTTGCCGAATCGGCTCGCATCGATGGCGCCTCGGATTTTCACATCTTCCGCACCATCTATATGCCGCTCGCCAAAGCCGGCATCGCCACCATCGCCCTTTTCGAAATGGTTGGCCGCTGGAATATGTTCTTGCCAGTGATTCTCTATATCAGCGATTCGCAGAAGTACACACTACAGGTAGTACTTCGAAGCCTGGTCACCGAGAATCAGGGCAATAGCGGCACCAGTATGATTACGCCAAATGTGCAGATGGCCGGAATCCTGATTGCGATTCTGCCACTGGTTGCGATGTATCCATTTATGCAACGCTACTTTGTGAAGGGCATCTCACTGGGAGCAGTCAAGGAATAATGTCCGATTCAATTCAGTTCACCGTCCGGTTCGATGCCGAAGAAGAAAAGGTGTGGAAGCACGCACCGTTTCAAATCCCTGAAGGCGTAGATCAGTTTCACATCAGCATCGAATATAACGACCGCATCAACTCAAATCCGATGCTGACCGGTGGCAATACGCTTGATGTAGGGTTGTTCGATCCGCAGGGAATCGAAAGCGGTAGCCCCGGATTGCGTGGTTGGAGCGGCAGCGTCCGTACGGAAATCACCATCGATCGTGATTGGGCAACTCCGCCGTACCGATCCGGCGAGATCCAGCCGGGCGAGTGGAATCTGCTCCTGGGCGCCTACAAAACAGCAGATGTTGGGCTCGATGCACATGTCACTGTGACACTCAACACTGACCATCTTCGCCCGGAAGAGCCGCCGATTGCAGGCATCGAAGATCTGCACCGCACTGCGTTGCCGGAACCACCGGAATCCGGTTGGTATCGCGGTGATTTGCACATGCACACGGTGTATTCCGATGGTGATAGTTATCCACACGAGGTTGCAGCAGCCGTCTACGAAGCAGGTCTCGATTTCTACGGAATCACGGATCACAACCGCGCCCAGAGCCCAATGCCCCTAGTTCCTCACGAAGATGGCTGGCCCGTTCTCGTTCCCGGAGTCGAAGTCACCAGCTATGCCGGCCACTTCAATGTGTGGGGCGGAGACGACACCTGGTACGACTTCCGCGATTACTCAGCCAAAGGGCAGCAGGCGGCTGTGGATGCCGCTCATGCCGGTGGCGCCCTGGTTTCACTGAATCACCCCAAACCGTTCGGCCCCATGTGGGAGCATCCGGAAGTTACGGGGTTCGATTGCATCGAAGGCTGGAATGGCTGGTGGACGGGACTCAATCACATTGCCACGGGCTTCTGGAGCGACCAGCTCAATGAGGATACTGCCGAGCACTGGCATGTAGGTGTATGCGGAAGTGATATGCACTACATGAAGGAAGATGGCAATCCATTGGTGCCGGTGACTCCGGCGAACCTCGGCCACCCTACCCTCTGGATTCAAACAGATGATGAACTGAACCAGGAGTCAATTCTGGAAGCGATCCGCACTGGACGCGTGTTTATGAGCGAAGATCCGGCCGGCCCGATGTTGTTCAGTCAACGCGATGGCGAAAACATTTCGATTCGCGTAGTGGGCGCGCGGGATGATGTGCTGATGGCCGTCAATCGAGATGGATGCGCACGTGCGGAAGCCATCTCTTCGACAGATGTGACGTTTGTCTGGCCGATTGCGGATCTTAACGTGAACGCCGGTCAATATATCCGATTCGAGGTGATGTCGAGCGGTGGAGTGATGCGGGCAATGGGTAATCCGATCTGGATCTAACGGCTACCAGTCGTCTTCTTCGTCATCAATAGAAACGACCCAGTTGGCGCCCCAGGGATTGTCGCCTGCTACCTGCATTCCGCCCCAAAGCCCCATCTCTTCCTCATCGCGTTGGGCATAACCCACCATATTGCTGAGAAACGCTTCGATATCCTGATCGGCATCGTGAAAGCGGAACCTCCCGAGCTCCTCGAGCAAGGTGGCACCGGGAACAAACACCTCGCCTGAGAATGCGAGACGTTCGAGATCGGCAATGCGTGGATCGTCGTCCGGCAATGATGCGACGAATGTCGCCAGTTGCTCCAACCCATCGGCAGAACGTCGACTTCGCTGGGCCTGCTCCGGACCAAGACCGAGCATATCCTGCATTTCCCGTTCTCGCCGCCATTCCGCAATTGCGAGAACTCGCTCTTCGATTGCCCGTTTTCCGATTGCGCTCATCACTACTCCGTTCTGAACCCTAGTATCACAGAAACAGGACACCGTTAACACAACGATGCCCTGTTCCGATGCCTAATTTCAGGATGATACTCAATCAGCAGTTGCTACTTCGATATTCTGCGACCGATTGCGATCTACAACTGTTGCAACGATGTATCCAACGACGAGACTCAAGATGCCCCACACGAGGACGACCCACCAGGTTGAGAGACCTGCTGGACCGCGGCCATCGAAGAACACCACGCTACGCACAGCCTCATACAGATAGCGCACCGGCGCAATGGAACCAAACCATTCGTAGAATCGAGGCATGAGCTCGTGCGGGAACACGCCACCAGAGGAGGGAACGCCGAGAATGGTTGTCAGAAGCAATCCCAGGAGAATACCTGGCGTGCCGATCATTGCTATGAACGCAAGGGTCGGGCCGCCTGCCGCCAACATACCTATGATCGCTAACCCCATGAGTGTCCAGATATTGGAAACTGGCATGTCCAAAACTTGCGTGGTGAACACTGTCGTCAACACACCACCCAGCAACGACACCGCCAGCAACAGGGCGACTTTTACCAGATACATATCTTTCAGGCCGGCGGGCATTGCGTCGCCACGCAAACGCTCCAATCGTGGCCCCATCTTGGCGTGACCGGCCATGAAATCGACCCCCATATTGATGATGGATGCGGCGAGCAATCCGCCCACGGTCACCACAATACTGAAATAGATCGGTGCCATGCCAGCACCTGTATGAGCAATCGCAGGCACGAGGTCATTTTCAACAACCTTCACCGGGCTTGAATAAAGCGTCAGCATATCGACAGGAACTGAATCACCTGAAATTGACGCCTGCACTTCCTGTTGGGCGAGCGCCTGAACGTGGACAATGACTTGAGAAGTGATGGTTTTTGCATTTGAAGCCGCAATGCTCCCACCACCGTGGTTGTAGAGCACCTCGATCGTTGCTTGTTGCGGCTGGTTGCCAACAAGCTGAGGTTGAATGATTCCACCGAGATCCTGAGTAAAGGTGTCTGGAATCAGAATGCCAGCGTACACATCGTTCGCCTCTATCGCCTTCGTGAGGTCTTCCCTTGTCTCATAGACATGCCACTCAACCTTGCCACTGGTTGGAGAATCCTCCGCAAGAATTGAGGCCATCATCTCATCGCCTACATTGCGCGATTGCCCCATGGCAGTAACTCCTGCATCCGAATTGACGATGCCAATCGGGAAATCGTGCACATTCGATTCAGGTCCAAGAAATGCGCCAAGGTACCCAACACTCATCGCGAGCGCGGTAACGAGCGCCGCAACGGCAAGTAGCCATGTAAGCGGCCGGCGAACAATAGATTCAAACATCAGGAGCTCCTCTCACACTGAGGTCACACTTTAATCCGTGGCTATTGACCATCTGTTCAACCACGAATGTTATACTACACACTATTGAACAAACGGTCAATAGGGAATCGCAATCATGACAAATCGAATCCGACAACGACTTCCGGAGCACGAACGACAGGAACAGATACTTCAGGCGGCCACCCGCGTTGGGGCCGAGCAGGGGTTGATGAAGCTCACGCTTCGCAACGTAGCGGAGGAGGCAGGAGTCAGCCACGCACTCGTGGTCCACCACTTTCGGAACAAGCAGGGTATGCAAAGAGCCCTGCTGCGCTTCATAACTGCAGCACTGCTCAATCTTCCCGAAATACCAGATATAGAGGCCCCTGTGCCAGAGCGACTCCTCCTTCTGGTGAAGCGACAACTCGAACAATTGCGAGACAAATCCGATCTGGTCGGACTCCTTCTCGAGTTCCGCGTTCTCACACGATCGCAACCTGCACTTAGAGAGGAAGTTCGGCGAAATATGGAGATGATCTTTGAGATCTATGAGCCTCTATCCGTGGCTCTCGTTGCCGAATATCCAGAGCGATTTGCTGGTGCCACCGGTAGATCACTTTCCAGAACCATCGCCAATACGCTGATAGGCTATGAGATCAGCCTATTGATCCATCCCGGCTCCACCCGGGAAGCGGATGTGATTGAGACCCTGGCTGTGCTACTGGGCGGTGAGCACGATGCATTGGCAGCAACCCTTTCTTGACCGATGATTGCCGCTATGAAACTTCGGTAATGAATGGCTGTGAACATGCGGAGTACGAACCGATCCAACCCGACTGCGTACGCTTGCCTCGCGATAAGCATGGCTATGGTGGGTACCAGCATGACCGCCAACAAGTTCATCGTAGGCGATGTACCGGTGATGCTGGCCGGATTTTTCCGGTTTCTGGCGGCGACTGTATTCATGGTCGGTATCACTCTGCTGATCGATGGCAGATTGCCGAGGCTGGATCGAAGAACACAGGTAATACTCGCTTCCCAAACATTTTTCGGCTCATTCTTGTTCACTGTACTCACACTTTACGGTGTGGATATGACCACAGCTATGGTGAGCGGCATCGTGCTGGCGGCCACTCCGGCAGTGGTCGCCATTATGAGCTGGGTACTTGGAGATCGGCTCTCACGTATCGCCTGGATCGGGGTGCTCCTCACGATCGGTGGAGTACTGGTGGTGAATCTCTTCGATTCTGCAAGCGACGCCGACGCACGACGCCCGGTACTCGGTGCGATCCTCATCTTCCTCGCCGTAGTGAGCGAAGCGCTGTACACCATGTTCGCGCGACTGATTGCATCCAACGGCCCGGTGCTGGGCATCACCAGTTGGTATTCCATCTATGGAACATTCATGTTCGTGCCGTTGGCGGTTTGGGCGATGAGAGATTTCTCCCTCACCACGATTCCGCAATCCGCATGGATCGCAATGATTTACATGGGTGTTGTTCCGGGTGCAAGTGCCGTGCTTCTTTGGTTCTACGGATTGCGCCAGGTTCCGGCGAGCATCGCCGGTGCATTCACCGGCGTTATGCCCATCTCCGCCGTGATCAGCGCCTGGCTGGTGCTGGATGAGGAAATCGCCTGGCCGCACGTGCTCGGCATCACGCTCATCCTCATCGGCATTGTGATGGTCGCGAGATCGCGCGGCAGCAAGGTGGAGCGAAAGTTACTTCGCCTCCGTGTCCGCACCTTCCGGTAAATCGTCGGCCGGTTCCGGGCTCGGAGGTGTTTCCCGCAAGAACGGACGCATCGCCTTAAGCACCTGCTCGTGGATTTCAGCATCGGCACTCACCAACAATCCGCCACTGAAATGGGTGTTCTTTTTGTTGTACAGGTGACGACGTCCATACAGATCGGAGTACACCCCGCCTGCTTCGTTGATGATGAGATCTGGCGCAGCCAGATCCCACTCCTGACCCGGGGAGGTCCCGGGCGCCTGTGGGAAGCCGATGAAAACATCGTAGAAGCGCTGAGTTTCATCCCAGGCCCGCGCCTGCGTGCCGACCTTCATCTCCTCCGGTTCTGGGGATCCAAATTGCTTGACTACGGATTTGACGGCCTCTTCAGACCCCTCGGCGATGTAGTACACGCTTGTCACCATGCGAGGCGGATTCTGTGATGGCGCAATGCGGAACTCGCTCCACTCGCCACTTTCGCGTCGCCAGGCACCGTGACCCTTGATGGCGGCGTGCATCAGGCCTGTGGTGGGCTGCAGCGTGACCGCGGCCTCGACGACCTTGTCAACTGAAAGAGCGATAAGCACATCGAACTTGCCATTCTGGGCGATGAATTGGGCGGTTCCATCGATGGGATCCACAATCCAGACGCGGGAATGCTTGAGGCGCTCCTCATCCTTCGCGCCCTCCTCGGTGAGGAGCGCATCGTTCGGGAAGGCGGCTGAGAGTCGCTCGCGAATCAACTTGTCCGATGCGAGATCGGCATCGGTTACCGGGCTGCCATCGTCCTTCTTGTACTCGCCGGCCGAGTGCGCATTGTAGAACTCCAAAATCACCTCACCCGCCGCATCTGCGGTGGCGATGGCAACCTCGAGCTCTTCATAAAACGGTGTTCCGGGAGATACAGGACTGGACATTGGTGGCGTGCCTTTCGGAGTAACGCAATAACTTACTTCCGAAAGTATCGCCGCAAAAACAGCGATGGAACAGATCATGCAGAGTTCGCGTTCTTAATACATCGTGAAAACTGTAGCGCTAAGGCCTTAGCGTCCGCTAGTCTAAGAGAGCGCTCGTCAGCGAAGTCGCGATGTTTAGCCGTTGCTGTAGTCCGCAACTCGTGCTGCAGCATCAACAGGAATGGACAGTATGAACGCACCCCGCTCTCGAAAGCTCTTGAAGTTTGGCGGTATTGCACTCGCTGCAACCCTGGTACTTGCGGCATGTGGTGCCGATGAGGAAGCTGATCCCACAGCCACCGTCGCTCCCGCCACAACGGCCCCTACCGAAGTGGTTTCACCAACGGCCATTGGACCGGAGGGCACTCCAGACGATTCGGCATCAACACCAGCTGATTCCGCAACTCCTGATGACGAAGACGCTGCCGCTACGCCAGATGATGGTGCCGTAGTTCCGGGCGAGGATGACGCCACTCCGGACGACAGCGCCGCAACTCCTGACGACGAAGACGCTGCCGCTACACCAGATGATGGTGCCGTAGATCCAGGCGAGGATGACGCCACTCCGGACGATAGCGCCGCAACTCCTGATGACGAGGACGCTGCTGCCACGCCAGACGACGAAGTCGCGACTCCGGATGCTGCCATGCCAACCCCAGATGGCGTTGATGACGCCACGCCGGATGATGTCGTGGCTATCCCTGACGACGATGACGCTACTCCAGACGACGCAGAAGCCACACCTGATGATGCTGTCGCAACACCTGAGGACGAGGTTGCTACTCCATCCGAATCTGTCGCCACTCCAGAAGATGACGATCTTGCGGTTGCAACTCCCGATGAGGATGACACGGCCATCGTGCCGGTAACCGACGAGTCTATGGCTACTCCAGATGATGAAGACATAGCTACACCAGACGATGTCGTCGCTGTTCCTGGCGATGATGAGGCTACCCCAGACGACGCGGAAGCCACTCCTGATGACGAGGTTGCTACTCCAGCTGAATCCGTCGCAACTCCGGACGAGGAGGACACTGCCATCGTGCCGGTAACCGATGAGAGTGAAGAAGCGACTCCAGATGACCATGTCGCCACTCCAGACGATTCCATGGCTACTCCAGATGGTGAAGGCGTAGCAACACCTGAGGACGAGGTTGCTACACCAGCCGAATCTGTCGCGACTCCTGAGGAGGACGATCTCGCGGCTGCAACTCCGGACGATGAGGACACTGCCATCGTGCCGGTAACCGATGAGAGTGAAGAAGCGACTCCTGATGACGTCGTCGCCACTCCGGATGACGAGGAAATCGACCCGGCAATGGCTGAAGCGCTCTTCAATGCCGGTGCTGAGTTGGGCACCGATGCCCGGGACGCGATCCCGTCTGGTACGCCTCAGGCGACACCGGAAGCATAGGGAGCAATCCAGTCAACGCACAGAAACAGAACGCGGGGCCACATTTCGCCCCGCGTTCTGCTGTATGGCCGATCGAAATAAGCGATACTGTATCCAGAATAAGCGCGGTCAGCCTTCAATCTATGGTGTTCCATGGATTCGACTGATCGTCATTGGCATGTGAACAGGGAAATCAATGAAATCAGTGACCGGAGAAGCGGGTTTTGAAATTCAGGATTACAACGAGGGCGTGGAGTTCCGCCGCCGCTATCGCGGACTGATCGGTGTAAACAGCAAACTCCCCATCCGAGACCGCTCCATCCTCTCACTTGTCTACACTCCCGGCGTTGCCGCCGCCTGTACCGCCATCGAGCTCGATCCGGTGCGCAGCTACGATCTCACCAGCCGCGGTAATACCGTGGCGCTCATGTCCGATGGCTCCGATCTCTTCGGCGCCACAGGTGGTAGTCATCCGCTGGCCGAGCTTCCGCTGGCCGAAGGCAAATCCGTTATCTTCAAGACCTTTGCGGGTGTCGATGCATTCCCGGTGATGCTCAATACCACGGCGATCGACGAGATTGTCGAAACCGGTGTCGCCCTTGCTCCGACATTCGGCGCAATTTGTCTGGACGATATCGCTTCTCCGCGCGCCTTCACCATTGCGGAGACCCTCGAACGCGCAGCCAATATCCCCGTGTTCAGCAATCAGCATCACGGAACCGCCATTCTCACCCTTGGTGCGCTCTACAACGCGCTGAAGGTGGTGGGTAAGGATCTCGAAACCGCCAGTATTGTGCTGTGTGGTGCTGGCA
>JAFAEA010000151.1 GCA_023424355.1 Chloroflexota bacterium
GGATGGGCTGGATCTCTCTATCCGCTACACCAGTGGTGGTGAAGCTGCGAAGGCGATCCACGCCAACTCTCCGGAGGATGCTCCAGTCACCACCACGCGAGAGAACGCGATGGCGTTTGTGGGATCGAGCGTCCCCGCCGATGCCGTGGTTGGCATGAGCTATCGTTTGCCATCGACCGAAGCAGGACCAATTTCGCTGGAGGCAGTCCTCTGGACCAGTCCGCAACTGCAGGAGCAACTGGCGTACAAGGGAAGCGTGCTGAGCATGGTCTATACGATTGAAGGCGAATCGGCACCAGCCGTGCAACGGATTGATCTGGCGATCAATAACGATTTGCCGGTTTGATTGGATGAATCGTCATTCCGAACGAAGTGAGGAATCCCCGCGCGAAGCGCAACGCCGAAAGCGTGATTGTCGGCGGCTTCTCCGGGTGATTCCTCGACAAGCTCGGAATGACGGTAGGGCCAAATTCCGCGATTCGAAGCCGGTTCCTGCAGCCCGGGGATAAACCCCGGGGCCTACGCGGGGTTACACCCGGCACCGATCATCTACCTTCTCCGCAACCACACGGTCATCGGACCCGCTCCGCGATTCGCCCAAACCATGTACGGAATGGCCTGGATTCGCACTTCGCTCATCCCGGCGGAATCCCCCGCACTCACATCCAGATTGCGATACAAGGCCCTGTCCCATGCCGGCGCGGGAGATTCGAGCATCGCGTGACTGCTCAGGGTTACCACTTCGCCCAGCAACTCTGGCCGGAGCGCAGAAGTAACGAGAACGTCGTCGTTGAGCACCACATCGCGCACGTCGCCGATCTCGTTATCGGTCTCCTCGATGCAGTACACCAGTGGTCCACGCATCAATGCAACCCTACCGGCATTGTTCGCGACCCGTGGATGCGCAACGATCCTGCGCACCGGCATTGGGATGCTGAGCGTCACCACATCACCCACTTTCCAGTGGCGTGAAATCGTGAGGTACTGGCCGGGAGTCGATTCCGCTTCCGGCAGGGCTTCGCCATTGAGCGTGGCGGTAGCATCGAATGCCCAATCCGGTACACGCACCTGCAGCGTAAATGCTTGCGCCTGGTTCAAGCCGGTGATTTCGATGCGAATATCGCCATCCCACGGGTAGCGGGTGGTCATGCTGGCTTCTACCTCGCCCCCGCCCAGCAACGGGATTCTCATATCGGCATCGGCAAACTGATGCATCCACACGATATCGCGGCGGGCATCGCTCTCTCCCTGACGGGTGGAGGAAACACTCACGAAATACCCCGGCAACTGGGCGATGAATCGGGCGATATTCGGAGGACAGCAAGCACAGGTGTACCAGCTCTGCCGGCGAATGGAGCCATCCTCATCCCGCAAGGGATTGTGATAGAAGTACTCATCGCCACTCAGACTCACCCCAGGTAGCACCGCGTTGTAGATAATCCGCTCCATCACATCGGCAAGGGTGGAATCGTCCTTGGCTTCCAGCAGCATCAACCGCCACAGCCACATCACCGCTCCGATACCGGCACAGCTTTCGGCGTAGGCGCGATTGTTCGGCAGCTCGTAATCGAGTCCAAACGATTCACCTTCATGCCGAGATCCGATTCCGCCTGTGACATAGCTCTTGCGATGCAGCATATCGGCCAACATCGCGAACTGGGCGCGACGCATCTCCGCATCGACCTGCTCGTGGACCAGGTCAGTTCCGCCGGCATTCAGATACACCGCTCGCACCGCATGGCCTACCATCTCGCGTTGCTCACGCACTGGCGTGGCATCCTGAAAATACGGATTGCCACCGATGGTGCCTTTCCCACGCGCATCGAGGAAATACCGAGCCATTTCGAGGTAGCGCTCGTTCCCGGTTTCGCGAGTGAGCTCGATCAGAGCCATCTCGATTTCGGCGTGACCATCCACCTGCTCGATCTTGCCGAGACCAAAGGAATCGCAGATGAGATCGGCGAACTTCACCGCCACATCCAGCAGCGATTGCTTGCCGATGCAGCGCTTGTGCGCGATGGCCGCCTGGATAAGATGACCAGCGCAGTACAGTTCGTGGTCGTCCTTTAGATTGGTGAAGCGCTCATCAGGCTTGTGGGTTTGATACCAGGTGTTGATGTAGCCATCGTCCTGCTGGGCGGCAGCCACCGATGCGATAAGTGCATCCAATTGGGATTCCAGCTCGGCATCCGGCACCGAGGCAAGGCTCCAGCTGGCGGCTTCCATCCACTTGTACACATCGGAATCGCTGAAAACGAGACCGCGATGTTCGGCATCGCTCGCTCCGGAAACGACATCGAAATTGCCGATCGCCCCGGTGCGCTGCAGTTGCTCGTACTGGGAAGGAATGGAAACACCACGATTCGTGGCCATACGATCGGCGAGGTGTCCCTTACGCAGGTTCACGTACCCAACCGGCACGCTGGCGTGTGCTGCACGCGACCGTTGTGTATCGCGAATTATCACGCTTTCGGATTGATTCAAGTTCAGTTCCCTTCCAGTTTGAGCGTCGATCAATGCTGTATACAATCATACGTCACACCATTCGCAAACGGTCCCATCACCTGGGCAACATGACATCGAATCCAGGCGACATAAGCTATAATCTCCAGGTAGAAAACAACGGATTTGGCTGACGAGATCGTGGTCGGGGGGCCTCATGAAACTCATCGGACGAGCCCACCAGGTACAGCACCTTTTGGGGCTACTTGAGGATGATTCGGTTCGACTGGTGAATCTCACCGGTCCGGCTGGTGTGGGCAAAACCCGATTGGCTCAGGAAGTCATCACTCGGCTTCAGAGCACAACCTCAACACACAGCGTCACCTTCGCCTCGCTCTCCCATGCCAACCTCCTCGCCGTTCGGCTGGCGAAATCGTTCGATATCGCCCCGGTCGGTGCCGAGAGCTGGGAAGCACGTGTCATCGACCATCTGCGAGACAAGCACATGGTGCTGCTGCTGGATAATCTGGAACACTTGCTTCCCCTCCCCTTTCTGCCGCGATTGCTGGCGGCTTGCCCACGGATTCAGCTGCTCACCACCAGCCGGGTGGTGCTGCATCTCAGCGATGAACACATGTTGCGGGTGCCGCCGCTCGCAGTTCCACCGCAGGATGAGCCACCGGAACCCGAAGCGCTGCGCCAGTACGAGAGTGTGCAGTTGTTGGTCAGCCGTGCCAGTCGAGCGGCGCCGGAGTTCGATGTCCACGAAGCGAATGCCAGGGATATCGCCACCCTCGTTCGCAGCCTGGATGGCCTCCCACTGGCTCTGGAGCTCGCTGCCGCCCGCCTGAACACATTTGCTCCCAGAGACCTGTGCGAACGACTCAACGATCGCATGTCACTGCTGGTTGGTGGTCCAGTTGATCGCCCTATGCATCAACGCACACTGCGGGGCACCATCGCCTGGAGCTACGATCTGCTCGCGACCGATGTTCAGCGGCTCTTCCGCAGGCTTTCAGTGCTCACCGGGTCCGTGACGCCCGAGATGGCGCTGGCGGTGTGCGGGGAGCCGACTGACACGCTCG
>JAFAEA010000084.1 GCA_023424355.1 Chloroflexota bacterium
TGATCGTGACTGGAATCAGCCCACGGCAGTGGCGCTGGTCATGAGTCTCTCACTCATATTCCTGGCGGGCGCAGTCTGGGCAGGAATCAGGATGCTGCGGGAGAAATCGATGCCAGCACCATCGAGAACTTAATTCACCGGGTGCGTAATTCGTCCGTAGGCCTCGGGCTTCAGGCCCGAGCTACCCCCAAAGCTCGGGGATAAACCCCGAGGCCTACGCCTATTTCTCTCCGGGATGGGTACCAACAACGGTTTGATTAGAGGCATCCACGGACACCTCAACAAACCCCTCGCCCGGCACGTAATCCGGACTCTGATGCCGGAAGTACGTGTTAAACACATCTGCGTATTTGCCTTTGGCTTCCAGCAAGCTCTTGTGCGTCCCCTCTTCCACTACTTCACCGTGATCCAGCACGATGATGCGATCGGCGTGCTCAATGGTGCTGAGTCGGTGCGCGATGACGATGCTGGTGCGATCCTTCAGCACGATATCCAGACCTTCCTGAATCTGCGCTTCAGTGAGCGGATCAACACTGGCCGTGGCTTCATCGAGAATCACAATCGCTGGCTCCTGAATCAGAATGCGCGCAAGCGCGACCAGCTGTCGCTGACCCATCGAGAGTCCACGACCGTACTCACCAACATCCGTTTGCAGACCATCCTGCAACGATTCCACCCAATCGCCACCCGCCACCATCCGAGCAGCCGCTTCGACTTCCGCATCAGTGGCTTCCGGACGCGGATAGCGGATGTTATCCGCCACGGTGCCGCTAAACAGGAACGGCGATTGCGGCACAATGCCGAGTTGGGATCGATACTTTGGCAATTCGAAGCTGCGGATATCCTTGCCATCAATCAGCAACTGTCCGCCCTGGAACTCATAGAACCGGGTGATCAACTTTCCGATGGTGCTCTTGCCGGCACCGGTGTGGCCGACGATCGCCATTGTCTGCCCCGCCGGAATAGTGAGATTGAACTCGTGCAGAACCTTGGTGCCACCTTCGTATTCGAAGGTAAGATCGCGGAACTCAATTTCGCCTCGCAGCCGACCCGGATCATCCTCGGCCACCTGGACCACCTCCGGTTCGGTATCGATGAGAGCGAACACGCGCTCGCTGGCACTCAGACCCTGCTGGAACTGACTCCAGAACGAAGCGATGGAGGTGAGCGGTCCCCAGAAGATACCGATGCTCTGCATGAAGAGGAACCAGTCGCCAGGTGAGATGTTCTCATCCAGCACGCCAACCCCGCCGAGATACACGAGCATGACGGTACCGAGACCAACGAACAGGAACATCACCGGGAAGATGCCGCTGAACACGATTCCCTGGCGCAAACCGACCTTGTATGCCTGCTCCAGCACTGGCTTGAACTCGGTGTAGAGCGTGCCCTCCTGCCGAAAAGTTTTGGCGATGGCGATACCGTTCATCGCCTCCTGCACACTACTGTTCACCTGCGCCGTGCTGCGCTGATTCTTACGTGTAGTCTCACGGGCGATGCGTCGGAAGCCGAGCGCGATGATGACCACAACTGGTGCGATTGACATCGCGATCGTGGCGAGCATCGCATTTCGCATATACAGAATCACGATGATGATGAGGATCATCAGGATCTGGCTCACCAGGCTGAGCGACAGTGTGACCACATTCGCGAACTCATCGGAATCCGAGGTGACACGGCTCACGATCTTGCCTGACGGATTCTTGTCGAAGAACGAGAGATCGCGCTTCATAATGGCGCCGAAGGCGTCCTCACGGAGCTTGAGCACTACATTGCCGACCACCTGCGCACTCTGCCAGGAGCGCACAAAGTTGAACACCCACGCCAAAACACCGGTGCCGAGAATTCCCGCGAACCACAGCCAACGGGTGCGGGTATCGAACGTATCCTCCGTGATCCGATCGAGACCCCATGCCGCCACCACAGGGGTGAGCATCATCATGATCGAGTTCATCACGATCATGATGGTGGTGAGAATCATCCGCCGGGTTTCCGGCTTGAAGTAATCGAGAATCCGATCGATCAGTTCCCGATCACCGTATTTACGGTCGTAATCTTCGGCATCCAGGCCGTCCATGAACCAACCCATGATTAGCCCTCCACTTCGTCGTAATGCGAGAAGATTCGCCGATATAATCCGGATTCTTTCAGGAGATCATCGTGCGTACCAAAGGCTTCCACAGTTCCGCCACGGAGCAGCAGCACCTTATCCGACCAACGGATTTGGCTGAGCCGATGCGTGATGAGCAACGTGGTGCGACCTTCCAGCAATCGCTGTATGGCGCGCTGAATTTCATCTTCAGTAGCACTATCAATCGCACTGGTTGAATCATCCAGAATCAGCATACGCGGATGGTTCAGAAGTGCTCGGGCGATGGCGAGTCGCTGCCGTTGACCACCGCTGAGGGTGAGTCCGCGCTCGCCGATGACGGTGTCGTAGCCATCATCTGTTTCGACAATAAACTCATGTGCCTGAGCATCTTTTGCCGCCTGCACCACATCTTCGCGGGAGGCAGTTTGTCCGGAGCTGAACGCGATGTTCTCGGCTATCGAGCGGCTGAACAGCGTGACGTCTTGTTCGATCACCGATATCTGGGATCGCAGGGAATCCAGATTCCATTCACGCACATCTTTACCATCGATCAGGATCTGACCGGATTCGACATCGAACACGCGATTCACCAGCTTGCTGAGCGTGCTCTTGCCGGATCCAGTTTCGCCGACAATGGCGATTGTCTCGCCAGGGGCCGCGTGGAAGCTGACGTTCTTCAGTACCGGTTCGGCATCGGCTTCATAACGGAAGGTGACATTCTCGAAGCGGATATCGCCTTCGAGTTCGGCAACCATGCCGCCGGTGTTCTGATCGAGCTCGGTTTTCTCGTTGATCAGTTCCAGCACACGGCGGGCACCGGCGAGTCCGATTTGGACCATGCTGAACGAGAACGTGGAGATAGAAACCGGGAAGCCAAACTGCTGCCACAGCACCGAATACGCCACCAGCTCGCCGACGGTGATCTCACCCGCCTGCTGAAGATAGACACCATGGATAAGGCCAATTGCAAAGGCCACAGCGAAGATGAGCGTCGGCAGGTACCACGCCTGTACCAACCCCTGTTTCACCGCCCAATCGCGATATTTGCGGGCATTGGTGCTGAACTTACCGAGCTCGGGGAGCTCCTGACCGGTGCTCTTGATCACCTCCACACCACGAACGCTCTCGTTCAGGTTGGCATTTACCTGGCCAAAACTCGCGCGCATGTTGTCGGAAACAGGGCTGAGCCGCTTCATATAATCACGGAGCGCGAAGAAGAAGACCACAATGAAGATGGCCGGCACGATGAGCAATCGCAGGTCGATGGCGGCCATAAACCAGAGCGGCACCACCAGCGCGATCATCGAGCTCAGAATAAGATCGGCACCCGGTGAGATCATGTAGTTCATCTGGCGGATATCGTTCGTGGCGCGTGCCATGATATCGCCGACCTTCTGTCGGTTGTGGAAGGTCTGACTCTTGCCGAGCAGGCTGATGAACATCTCTTCGCGAGTGTTGCGCTGCAGGCTGTTGGCGAGCACTTCGATGCCGATTCGAGCCACGAAATCAACAATGCCACGCACAATCACGATGGCAATGAGCGTGATCGCGATCGTCTGCAGCTTACCGAGGCGATCGGCATCTTCACCCATCACCACATCGAAAGCCCGACCCGTGTAACCGGGGATCATGGCGTTCAGAAATTCGGTGAGGAATGCAGTTACAACGAAAACCAGCACCCATCCCTTGAGATGCATGAGATGGCTTATCACCCAGCGAAGCGGGGTGACTCTGTTATAGGTGGGTGCGTTTTCTACGGTGAACTCGGAACCCGCGGCGGGCACCGGAAGAGTATTGGTTGCCACATTGCACTCCGATACGTTGGGGAAGGTTTCACACTTTCAGCAGACCGGAGGTTATGATACGGCAATTCGATCAAATGATCTACTCTTTTATTGCTACCTCATTTTCATCGATTACTGGTCTCGATCACGAGCCCATCCCACCCGTAGGTCACCGGTATTCCCTGTGCCTGCAAAAGTCGGGACAGCTCGAGACCGTCGTCGTAGGTGACACCATCCGGCTCATCGAGATGCATCAAAACGGCCTGCTTTGGCGCCATTTCCCGAATCACTTCCAGCGTGCGCTCGTAACGCATTTCAGTCTTAAGGACAGGTTCGTCAGCAGGGATGCGTCGTTCTCCATTTAACGGATGGAACTCGCAGACTCCGCTCGGCAGGATGGCGAGATCGAGATTCGCCACAGATTCACCGGGCTCCCAACCAACCAGTTCATCCATTGCGATCCAGATGTGCTCATCCCCTTTGCGAACATGGTAGGCAAACACGTAGTCCTCAGCCAAAGGCTCCGGCGTGATTTCGAGGTCACCGATGATTACGGACTCTCCCGGTTCGATGACGTGTACCTTCACGATGCCGATCGACTGCATGTATTCAAGGTGGCTCCAGGTCCCGAGCATCTTCTCCATATCTTCTCGCACGCATTTGGGCACGTAGATATCAGTGGACTTGTTTTCTCCGCCGCGAAGATTCCAGTTCAATTGCTCGAAAATGCGACGACCCATTACATGGTCAGGATGCCAATGTGAATAGAAACAAGCCTGAACTTCATCAATGCCGGCACGGTTCAGTGATTCACCGATATCCTCAGGTGTATCGAACAGGATGTTGTGATCGTGAATGAACACGCTGGGACCGCGCCGCTGATACGGCACACCCTTATCGCGGGCTTCGCAGTTGAGCCGGTCGTGATGGCCGGGTCTCGGCACCGTCACTGCGCCGCCGCTTCCAAGGATTTCGATCTTCATGGCAACTCCTCTCGAAGATCAATGTAGCACTAATCTGCGATGGCAAATGGACAAGTTTTCCTTGTCCAAATCAGTCGGAAAGTGAGCAAATTCGCCTCTCCTTGCTCTCAATCCTGCGTACGTACTTGGTGGGGTTATCCCCCAGAAATTGTGGTAGTCTTGTTTGTGGCCTGAGAGGGTCAGTGAGCCGGATTGCCAGCCGAGTACGCACAGTCTTGACAACGTGTCATCGGTCTGGCAGGATAGCTTCAGAGCACATCTTCAGGATGAGGCCGCTGGCGGCAAGAAGGACTGGTTCTTGCATGCCGATCACCGGGCAGGGAACCCGGGGAAACGCTAGTTTTTGCAGACATACAATCGCTGGCTGGGCGAGTTTGCAACAAACCAACTGTGGAGGGGATACCACAATGACCGAAAACGAACGTCGTGCCCAGGACACGCTCGACAAGAACGATCTCATTCGCCGCGCGGCTCTGTGCGGAGGAATGATCGCTTCTTTCCTCACCGCCCTCCTGGTATTCACGCCGTAAGGGACTCGGTTGCCAGGGTTCTTACACCCTGAAACCACTTCAAGGAAACTCCACACCCGCTGCTTTGCGCAGCGGGTGTTTTTTGTGCCGGTATACTTCCCTACAAGATTATCGTTAGAGGCGAAAGGAATGGCCGCATGAAACCTGCCGATTATCTCGTGAAACCTGGATCCAAAGTGAATCTGAAGAAGTGGGATCCGGATGACACCGCATCGGTGCCGGATAAAGAAACCGGCAAGGCCATTCTCAAGGAGTACCGCAAGGAAATCATCGAGCTGCAGGAAAAGCTCTATGCCGAAAATGACCAGAGTCTGTTGGTGGTGTTCCAGGCCATGGATACCGGCGGCAAGGATGGCTGCATCGAGAACGTGTTCAAGGGCGTGAACCCCAGCGGCGTACGCGTGCGCAGCTTCAAATCACCCACCGAGCAGGACCTTCGGCACGATTTCCTCTGGCGCATTCATCAGCACACCCCTCCCACCGGCCATATCAGCGTGTTCAATCGCAGCCATTACGAGGATGTGCTGGTGGTACGCGTAAAGGATCTTGTGCCCGAGAAGGTGTGGAAGAAGCGATACGAACAGATCAACGCATTCGAAGAGATCCTCAACGAACGCAATACCCACATCATCAAGTTCTACTTACATATCAGCAAAGAAGAACAAAAGGAACGTCTCGAGTCGCGGCTGGAGAATCCAGACAAGCACTGGAAGTTCTCTACCGCAGATCTCGCCGAGCGCGAGCGATGGGATGACTATCAGGAAGCATTCGAAGCTGCGCTAAGCAAAACGAGCACAGACCACGCGCCCTGGTACATTGTGCCCGCCAACAAGAAGTGGTTCCGCGATGTGGTGGTGAGCCAAACCATTCTGGAGACCCTCCGATCCATGGACCCGCAGTTTCCGGAGCAGACCGAAGACCTCGAAGGTATTACCGTTCCGGACTAGACACACGGGTCGAAACGACACACCGCATTTCGCCCGGTATCCGTATGGATATCGGGCGGTTCTTTGTGCAAATGGAACCAGGTCCACATAGATCGCGTTTCCATACTGTACATAAACCCAAGCCAGGAGAATCAATCATGATCCAGCGTGTAAACACTCTTTTCAGTCGACGTATGGTCGTGTCTTCCGCGGTCGCGGCGCTCGCGACTATGGGATCCGGAGCTCTCGCCGGAATCTCGGCACGCGAGTTTTCGGACCTCAACGAGTCTTACGAATCCGCCGATGAGATGTTTGAGGTCACCTGGAGTAATGATCTCTGGAAGACCAAAGAAGAGCCGACCGAGTTCCAAATCGCACTCGTGGATATCGATTCCAACGTCAATCAGGCGGATTACCGATTGAGTGTCTCGTATCAAGACATTGCCTGGGGCAGAGACACCGTCGATGTCGCCATCGATGAGTGGTTCAATCTGGGCTATGAAGGGGTCGATGTGTTCTTGCAATGGGATGAAGAAAACGAGATGGGGTTCGCCTTTACATCTGGTTCCGGCAACGCTCCTCGTGGAACATATCTTTTCATCTACTCCCCGATCGAATCCGACCCGGATCGCCGCCGCTGGACAACCCTCTCAATAGAGCAAGACGCCTTCGATGCGAGCCTGCTCGCCGATCTTCTTGCCGCAGTCAAAATCGACGACGAATCGATCTCGGTTACGCAGGATCTCGATGAGCTTGTGTCTACCCTGGAAGACAATCTGGATGTGAATGTTTCAGGCTAATCTCCAGACTTCCAGGCATTTTGCCTATGGAATAGTGATCGAATCCTCCAAAGGATACGTGACCAGCGTGGTGACTGATCCGGTCTGCCTATCCATACGTTCAATAGAGATGGCAAAGCTCCATTCACCGGAATCGAAGCCATCGGCGGGAATGTACCGCTGATTGATGTTCGATTCCCCGGTGGCGATGGTGGTGTTGCTCGAAAGTGAGAAATCCTCCACCAACTCGCCATCCCGATATACGTGCAGCACCACATTGGCGTTGGTGATGGGCTCGGATTCCACAAGCAGGTTCAGATCCACCTCGGCGTACACCGGCTCAGCCTCATCGGGCATGGCATTTACGGTGCCGGCCTGTAGCTGCACGGGAGCCGATTCCGGAATCTCTCCGGAGTAGGCAATTCCTGGTTCCTCGAGATCTGCAGTGGTGCCACTGGCTTCATCGACGAGCGAGACATCGATGTCATATTCTTCGCCTGCCAGCGTTGGTTCCAGTGGAATAGAAAGGAGTGTATCCATGTTGGCGTATACCGATCCCATGGTGAGCTCCGCACTGAAGACCTCTTCACCCTCGGCATTGGTGAGCGTCACCGTGCCAGAGGGTCGCACCAGCACATCACCGGTATTTGTGACCGGAATGTTGAGCTGACCACCTTCAGTGGTCGTAAGTATCTCTGGTGTCCCCAAATCGAAACCGGCAGTCGTCTCACCTTCCACAATAATGAAGACAGCGATGGACTTGCGAATGATTTGATTGAACATCGTACTGCCCGGAATCTCGACTGGCTCCGCAGTCTGCAACGAAATACCGGTGATGTACTCACCAGGTGCAGTATCTTCCGGGACTGTGACAGTAAAGCTCCGTTCGATGCCTTCATTCGGGCCAAACTCGTAGGTCTCGGTGGAGTAATTCAGCCAGGTTGTTGGTCCTTCGGGCTCGGAGTCCTCATCCTCCACCCCAAATCCACCATTCACCAACGTGACCGCGTTCGAGGCGAAGGTGCGCAGCTCGACTGGTTGGTCTCCGGCGTTTCCGAGCACGGCCACCAGTTCCGTGGTGGAACCAGGCGTGGCATTCACCGTGAAGTAACCACCATCCTGACCATCTATCAAATCTCGGACTGCTGGCAGCTGCAGGTGAGGAATCGGCCGATGGCGTCTGGCTCGATGCCATCAGCGCAGCCGGACTCTGGAGCGACATCATCGCTACCAGCAACACCAAACAAATGGTTCTAGCGGAGATCATCATGAGATTCCTTACTGATGGGGGTCTGGATAAGAAACTACGGGGAAGTGCCAGATATGGTGACAGTGAGAGTCGATTGATATTCGCCAATCAATGTCCCGCCCGGAATGAGCAAATCTGTTTGCCGGGTGTTCACATAGCTGCCGGCACCGGTTTCTGGAACCGCAAGCAGCGCTGTGCTTTGGGTTTGCCCGACTGGTGCCACGGCAAAGCTCAGCGGCACCGCGTTCGTGGGGTGACCGTTGGCAGGGTTGGCCTCCACAGTGCCCGGGGAGAGGCTCAGGTTCGAGATCGAAAACGATTCGCCCGTGCCGGAAAGATCGAGAAAATCGGTTCCGGCAACAGTCACACGCCATCCCGAACCGGTACCACGCAGATCCCAGGCGTGAATGGAGATCGATCCGCTCGCGGCATATTGATCGTCCAACGAATATTCGTAGCTCCCGAGATCGACCCCGACAATCGCCACGCCGAGGATGCCGCCACCGCCCGGGGCCACGATGCGCACTCGCACATTCCCCTCGTTGCTTTGCTGCGCGGCAGTGCCTCCACCAAATGTGCAGGCACTCACCAACAGCAGAGTAATGACGAGCTTGAGTTTATGCATGCGCACCTCCCCTACTCGCGAAATTATGGACCAGATGTGATGGAGACGGTCAGTGTCGCGTTGTACTCGCCTACCTGCGTCCCACCAGGGACGACGAGCGTAGAGGGATAGGTGATGTCGTAGATGCCCTGTCCGCTTTCTGGTGGAGCAGAAGCGATCGGCTGGGCTGTGGTGGTGACACCGGAGGCCGCGCCCGGCGCCGTGATGCCGGTAACGTCCTGGCCATCGACCTGTTCAGGTGTACCGGTAGCCATCGACAGGTTGCCGATCGGAATGGTGGATGTTGTATCGGCGCTGGTGAACTGGGCCTCACCAAGAATAGTTACATTCCATCCGCTGGCGGTGCCTGTGTTGTCTTCTACATGCACCACGATATCGGTGGTCGATGGCGTGTCACTGAAACTGTAATTGACGTCTGCGAAATCGGCGGCACCGATGGAAACCAACAGCTCGCCACCACCAATGACTTCGACATTTGCATCGGTTGTCAATTGGGCGGATGCGGTGGCTGCGCCTGCAATTGCCATAAACGACGCACAGAGAACTGAAATGAGCTTGCGCATGAGAAATGCTCCAATCTAATGCTGAACCAAACGTTCGTTTTCCGAGACTCTCTCCTCTCCTTGTTCCTGGATGACCATTACGGACCACTCCCCGTGGTCACAGTTACCGTCGATTGATAGGTACCTATCGGCACATTTGCCGGCACGGTGTACGTCAGTTGAATGGTTTGGGTTACCACCACGGTCGTAGGGCCCGGACTGGTGCCCGTGGCAATGCGAGTGTCGGCCTCGCCAATCGTGGTGATTGCCGGTACGGCCACGGTGACCGTGCCCGGTGGATTCTGCGATGTTGAAACCTGCGTGGCTCCCGCCAACACCGGCACGTTGGTTCTGGAAGGATTGGCAGGATCTACGAATTTGCCGATCCGGGCCGAGCTGTTCCAACTACCGCACCCGGTAACCGAATAGCGCATCACGAGATTCGCAGTTGCCGTTCGTGGAGACGTCATCGAATAAGGAACGGATGAAGCTGACGCGGTGATTGAGTTGAGCGACACCTGTGCGGGCAGGTTCACGCTCGTTTGCACATTCTTGCCTACCAGATATTGGACGGGGCCCGTAACGGCCAACAGCAGCCTGCGCACGCCGAGACTGACATTCACGTTCACAGAGTCGCTTGTGGGGCACGCCGTGTTCTGCATGCGAATCTTGAACGACCAGGTTGGGTTGAGTACCGAAACTCTGGCAGTTGCCGGTGTTGTATAGGTACCGGGGACACTTGCCAAGAGGCTGCCGGTAGTGGGGTTACGCAGTGTGGTCGTCCATCCTGCAGATCCGGTAATGGTGGTAATCACCTGTTCGATGCGGATGCCATCCAGAATCAGAGGTGCATTCAGCATCCGAAGGGTCCAGGTCGATTCCACGGTGCCAAGATATGCGGCTGGCGTGGGATTGTTGCACACAAAGGTGTAATGAGTGCCTTCTACCAGCGGAATAATCGAAGCATCTGGAACCTG
>JAFAEA010000102.1 GCA_023424355.1 Chloroflexota bacterium
GGCCGAACAATTGAACAGCCCCGGCGAACTGGCACTCCTCGCCGTACAGGCCGAAAAGCGGGGCAACCATTACCTCGGGTTACGCGTGGGCAAGATTGCGAGCCAACGCGGCCTCGATATTGGCGCACTGGCGCACCCGATCGGCGCGATCCCGGCCTCCGCGAAAATGTCCAGCGCCGGTAAGGCCCTCGCCTACGCCATCGCTCGCCAGGAAAGCGAATTCAATGCCGGGGCAGTTTCGGGTGCGGGCGCACGCGGCCTGTTACAACTTTTACCGGGTACCGCAAAGGAAATGGCCCGCAAGAACGGCCTCGCCTACTCGACGGATCGCCTCACAAGCGACCCCGGCTACAATGCAACGCTGGGGGCAGCCTATCTTTCAACGCAACTGGACCGTTTCGACGGCTCCTATGTCATGACCTTCGCGGGTTATAATGCGGGTCCGAGCCGTTCCGTCCAATGGGCGGAACGCTATGGCGACCCGCGCGGCAAGGACATCGATTTCGTTGTCGACTGGGTTGAGCGCATCCCTTTCACCGAAACGCGCAACTATGTGCAGCGCGTGATGGAAAACTACCAGATTTACAAAATGCGCTTGTCTGGCTCCATGGATATCGCCAGCGATCTTTCACGCGGACGCTGATCCGGGGGCGTCCAACACGCAACCGATCGTGTCGCTAACGCCCTTTCTCGAAAGGGCGTTTTCTTCCGCTGGATTCCCCCCATCATAACGCGATCTAGCCGAGTAAAACCTCGATTTGCTCACCCACAATCTGCAGGAGCGAGGTTTGCCAGCCTTGCTATCAGCTCTGGCACCAGCGTCTTCGCGCGCGGGGGGTTGAGCACCATGATCTGATCTGCTCAAGCGCGAGCGTTCAATCTCAGACAACAAAAAAGCCCGGCGAAATCGCCGGGCTTTTCCGTAACCAACTCTTGCGAGTGGATTAGAACGAACGCTGGAAGCGCAGAACGCCGCGGAAGTCGTCCGAACGCGAAGTGTACTGCACTTCAGGCGTGATCGACAGACCAGCAACCGGCGAGATCGGCAGCGCAACAGCTGCGAAGTATTCGTCGGTTTCGAACCACTGGAACGTACCAGCCAGGCCGACCTTCTCGGTCAGAGCAACCGAAGCGCCCGCCATGATGGACCATTCAGCCAGATCGTATGCACCGTAGGCATCGCCATTGTCACGAAGAGCGTAATCGCTCTCGTAGCCCGAAGCGAATGCGTCGTCATTGTCCTGGCTCGAGTAGTAACCACGGAGGGTCAACTCAACAGCGGTGTTCGGGATCTTGAAGCCGACGCCAACGTTTGCGCCCCACTCTTCAGCAACGCCGTCGTAGCCAGCGAGAGCGCCGACCCAGCCCCAAGCCTGCGTGAAGCGGATACCGCCTTCGAAGTTCGTATCCCAGTCAGACGTCGCATCGTTTTCAACAGCAGCGATGATGGCCGAGAAGCCGTTGCCGCCGGTGAAGGTGTACGAGATTTCGCCGCTGTTGTTGAAGCCGTATTCACCGTCGAAGATGGTCGGACCACCGTAGTCGAGGAAACGGGTGTAAGGCGTGTCGCCCTTACCAACCAAGAAGGTGCCGTTAGCGGTCGCCAACGAGATCTGCATGTGATCAATGGTCGTGCCGTTAGCCGCACCACCGCCGATGAGCGTGTCGTACTGGAAGTAAGCGCGAGCATAGCCCGTGAGGGTGCCGAGCTCGGTTTCCGACTTCACGGTGAAGGTCGGAGCGAAACGAGCGCGCTTCGTGTAACCTTCTTCGTCGTCCGTAAGGGTGTCGTAGCCGATGTTACGCGCTTCATAGCGCATGTAGCCACCGATCTTCAGGCAGGTTTCCGTACCCGGAATGTAGAAGTAACCCGTGCCGTAAACGTCGCAGACGCGAACGTATTCAACCGGCTCCGGCTCTGCGATAACGATAGCGTCAGCGGCGCGAGCACCGGAGACAGCGATCATTGCCGCTGCTGAGCCGAGAAGAAGGCTCTTAATGTTCATTTTCTGACCTCCAGTCAAAGTTGATAGTGGGTCTGGGTATTTTGCTGAAGGACAGCGTTCCCTGCCCCATCCCCTATGGCCGAAAAAGCTGCGTCTGCACGCCCCTTTCTCGAGTCAGAGGTTTACCCTGCTTCGCCGTTCGTTCAACTGCGATTATGGCTCACCTGCCCCGCCTCCGCCTCTATGCGGCCACCTTGTTGCACAAAAGACACGAAATGAGGGGGTGCATTAAGATGTCATTAACCATTGAGGCCCGTTTCCATCCCTTTTTTGCCTGAAGCGCCCCAAACCCTATCGATTGCGCGCCGGTTTGGCTCTCGATGATTCCCCGATTTGCAGAATCGGCGAACAGGGAAAAAGGACCTCGAACAAAAAAGGCGCCACAACGGCGCCTTTTTGTTTCCAGATTCGCGGTAGCTCAAGCGCAAATCTTGTCGATCGTAATGGGAAGCTCACGAACACGCTTACCCGTTGCGTGGAATATTGCATTCGCTACTGCGGCAGCAGTGCCGACGATCCCGATTTCTCCCACGCCTTTCACGCCCATCGGCGTGACCTCCGGGTCGGGCTCGTCAACAAAGATCACCTCGATCGACTCGATATCCGCATTTACGGGTATGTGATATTCGGCGAAATCGTGGTTCATGATGCGTCCAAGACGGTGATCCGTCATTGTTTCTTCGTGAAGCGCCATTCCCAGCCCCATGACAACGCCACCGATGATCTGGCTGCGCGCAGTTTTCGGATTGATGATCCTTCCGGCTGCGACCGCACACACTACACGAGTGACCCGCGCGACGCCCAACTCCTCGTCAACCTTTACCTCCGCGAACACCGCGCTATGCGTGTTGCGGGATTTCCGCATCTGGCTGACCATGCCGGACAAACCCGCAGACACCGTTTCTTCCGCAACGATCTCCGGTTTGCCCGCTTTGGCCAGAGCCTCGCCAAACGAGATTGCATCATGCTCCGCGTTGCGAGGAATGATGCGATTTTGCTGGAACGTCACATCGTCGGGCTTCAAGCCCTTTAACTTCGAATTCGGTTGTTGAGCGGCAAGTTCGAGAAGCTGTTTGCCGAGATCCCTGCAAACGGCTTCCACCGCCGCACCCGCTGAAGCAGCCGTCCACGAACCGCCCTGCAATGGCGAAGTCGGCAGATCGCTGTCGCCGATCTTCACGCTAATCTGCTCAACAGGTATGCCAAGCGTATCGGACGCGACCTGCGCGAGAATTGTGTAAGTTCCTGTGCCGATGTCTGAAGTGGCCGTCTCGATCACCAGATTGCCATTCGCGGACAGACGGGCGCGGGCGGACGTCTTCATGAACATCGCATCCCACATGCCAGTGGCGATGCCCCAGCCCACCAGATCGCCTGCATCACGCATCGAGCGCGGGGCCATGCTTCTTTTCTCCCAGCCGAACCTGGCGGCGCCCGCCGAATAGGCTTCCCGAAGCGCCTTCGATGTATAAGGGGTACCGTTCATCGCATTCACATCGGTATAATTGAGAAGGCGAAATTGCAGGGGGTCCATGTCGGCTTCATATGCCATCTCGTCCATGGCAATTTCGAACAGGTTCATTCCCGTAGCCGCGCCGGGCGCGCGCATGTCGCCCGGTGTATAGGTATCGACAGGCGCAATCATGTAATCGCCTTCCGCATTGGGGCAGGCATAGGCCGTCATGCCCCAGTTCACGAGCGTTTCCATGTAATTTTCAAAGCG
>JAFAEA010000119.1 GCA_023424355.1 Chloroflexota bacterium
GACCGACACGCGATCGACGATGCGCGGCAGGCGTATTCGAAGAATCACGCCCAGCAGGATGACCGGTCCCACCAGCACAACCAGGAGCCGGAATCGGACGAGCAATTTCTGCACCGGATGCAGGAGAAGCTGAAGCAGAGCGGCAAGGATTCCGGGAAGGAATAGCCCCGGTCCAAACAATAACGAAAAACGCGAAAGGGAGTTGATTCACGCGAATCAACTCCCTTTGCGTTGTATCACTACGGAAGCTAGAAAGCTGCCTCCGAAGTGATACCCGTACTATCGCTTGTCATGGGCATCACCTCCTTTACCCTGTTCGGTATGGTGTGTGTGCTACTCGGGAGGAATGCCCTGCCCGTAAATACAGTATAGGGCAGGTTTGGACGGTGTCAACGTCATGCCCGAACTCCTCTTCACAATCGAGGGTGTATCAAGAGTTCACCTGCATTGGGTGGTCAGACTTTCCTGAGACGGATTGCCCGTACGCTACACTTTGGAAACAAATACACCACTATATTGAGAAGGAGGCATCCTCATAAACCGACGAGACCTCATTACGCACGGAATCTCAGTGCCATTTATCCCGAGTTTGATGTCGGCCCAGACTCCCGCCGCAACCCCGGTTGCCAATGCCGCGAATCGTAAGGTTATTGCAGGAAGCGAATCGACGACGGGTGGCGCAGTGCCGGTCGATCAACTCTTTGGCGAATGGGTCGGGGCTGGTAACAAGGCGCTGTACCTTCCCATCGCCGTTTCAGATGATGACGAGCGAACCCCGACGAAAGCTGATCGCGTGTGGCAAGCAATCGAACCAACAGGGGTGACCGATCTGGACACCTGGCTCTATGCAGACATCAAAGCAGAAGGATTTGAGCCCGATTTCAGTGAGTATGGTGGAGTGTACATTGGGGATGGCGACCCTCAAATGCTATTGGAAGGCCTCCATGGCAACGGTTTGTTTGAACCTTTGAAGGAGGCGTGCGATTCCGGCACGGTGCTCTACGGAACCAGTTCAGGTTGCATGGTACTGGGCGTGAATCTGATGCTATCGATATCTCCCCACCGCCCGGATCAGAGCGGAATGACACCCGAAGAGACCGACGGTCTCAATGTGATTCAGGCTGAAGACGGTACTGAATTGGTGCTGGCACCTCACTACCGAAACACCCGCACAAATATGTGGGACCAAATGGTAGAAGCTACGGGGTACAAGGCAGCGCTCATACGGGATGGCAGCGCACTCACACTCCAGAACGGAGAGTTGAGCGAATTCGGTCCGGATCCGATTGTGTGGATTGGCTGAATGGATGTCTGCACCGGGAGCACAGTCTAGAGGTGTGATGGCACATCGGGTGCGAACTATGGCGCAGGCCGTACGCTCTATTGAGGGACTGCAATGCGCAAGTCTGTACTGATCATCATCACCGCTCTGTTGGGATTGCTCCTCTTCACAGGTATCGGAAAATACACCCGCGCCACACCGATCGAACACAATCTGGAAGCTGCCGATGTACCACGCAAATGGTGGGATGGCCTGGCGACTCTCGAGATGCTGGGCGCGCTCGGGCTGCTGGTCGGGTTGCTCTGGACTCCCCTGCTCCTGCTGACCTGCATCTGCCTGGTGCTGTACTTCAGTGGCGCAGCCATCGCCCACCTGAAGGCGGGCGATGCAAACGTAACTCCGAGTGGAGGCGGTGCTATATTGGCGGCGATTCTGGCGGTGATTGCCTTGAAAGATCGAAAAAGCTGATTACGCCTCGGATTTCCTGTTCTTCATGAACAAGGCAATAACCGGAGCGAATGCCAACCCAAACGCCGAGCCGATGGCGATGTTATCGAATACCAGCAGGCCGAAGATCATACCGTTCGGCAATCCGAGCGCGATGGCCATAGCGTAGTTTTCGCCAAACGAATCATCCTCAGACTTTGCTGCCGGTGTGGATTTTGCTGGATCTCCTTCTCTGCCATTCTCTCAATCCCATGATCAAATCCAGGAAATGTCTCTGTTCATGATATGGGTGAGATGTCACCAAACTGTGGCGGAGATTTTACCGGATCTGTTTGAGCGCGGTGTTTCAGGGAAACTCACTCTGATTGTCCAAAGCGCATCTGCAGCAGGATGCCAATAGGTGCAGCGAGTCCAGAGCCGACCAGTGCCCCCAGCCACGGTTCGCCGTATTCGACTCCGCCGAAGAGCGCGCCAAGAGCAAGCCCTATTACGAGGCCGACATACATGTAGATTGATCGGCGTTTGGGTTTTGCCACCTAGGATTCCTTCTTCAGGTCACCCCACATCAGGGCGAAGGCAACTCCGATGCCGGCACCGATTGCGATACCGACCCCGATGTTATCCATCACCACACCAAGTGCTACGCCCACTCCGACTCCGAGCGCCAGCCCTGCACCGTAGTTGCGATTTTGGTTCTTGTTTTCATCCTTGTGTTCTGGCTCAGGCGTCATCCGATTTGCCTTTCACCCATTTGCCATCCTTGTTCTTGTGATAGCTCTCTTTCACGGCGCCCCAAGCAACACGGTGAGAACGTTCTTCGTCCTTGTCGTACTGATCCCAGGCGGAATTGAAGGCTTCCTTGTAGATATCCTGCGCGTGCGCCGGGAGATTATCTTTCACCGAATCCGGCAGATCGGAACGCTTTTCATATGGCATGAATGCCTCCTTTGTTCCCTTGCACATCGCAATGGCCGTGCCGGTGTAACTCCAGATAGCACGAATCCCCGGTGCAAACACAGCTCCGGGGATTCTCGCCTTTCTAATCGAAGTAGTAGATCACGTACAGATCAAAGGAGTTACCGGAATCGATGGTGAATGAAATGGTGGAATCATCCACAACTTCGCCATTGGTGATTCCGCGATCGGTGCGGATTGGCTCCATACCAGTGAGCACTGCCTTACCTCCGGGACCGCTAACTGCCCATGAACCATCCTCGTTCTGCTCAAAGGAGGAAAGCGCCCTTGGTGCACGACCATTCGTATCCACCATGATTTCATCCACACTCGAAACCGGTTCGGTGCAGTTTTCGAGCGATGGTGCCACGCCTTCATCACAACCAAGCACATGCACATTCACTCCGCCGATACCTTCCGGACCGCCCATACTTGGGCTCTGCTCGGCTGGTTCAGCTGGTGGCAGAGAATCGTCGTGCATCAACACATCACTACCTTCGCCTGGAGTGCCAACCATCGGCGTGTAGAAGATATAGACCTCGCGAGTAGTGCCCTCAACGTAATTCCACACGGCCTCCTGGCTCATTGTGATCTCATCGGCCTCGTAGGTGGTATCCCAACCATTATCCGATTCGATAGATTCCTTATCGATCTTCAATTGAGGATGCTCTGCACCACCGCTAATGAGGTACCCACCAGCCTCGTTACGCTCAAGAGTATTGAGCGGTGAGCCTGCATCAGCATGCGGTATCCAGATGCGGCCGTCATCCTCAATCGCCACGCACCCCTCGGTGCCTTCGGTCGGATATCCGTTCTCGCAGAGCATGAGATACATCACAATCGTGCCAGGTTCCCGACCCGGCATGAACGGAGGCAAAGGTGTTTGCGCACGTTCATCGGCGTAATATACCTGTCCATCGATATCGGCTCCGGCTGGCACAAACCAGGTACCGGAGTCTTCGGATAGGACATTGCTATCGTTCACCATGACGGATCGTTTATCAGACGCTAACCCGGATACCTGCACCATTCCCGGCTCGGTGGTGATTACGTATGCGCCATTCTCACCGCGCTCGAACTCGGTCAGCGGTCGGGTATCGCCATTTGGCAATGCAACCGTGGCGCTGCCATCGTCTTGGATGACCTCCGTACACTCGGCCTCATCTCCACTGAACACCACGAAATCAGGCGGACAACTCAGCATCGTGATCCGGAGGGTGCCGGTTTCGGGCGTTTGCGCCTGAACCTGGGTGGCAGCGATTGGCGATAGCGCCAGCAACGCCACGAGCATGAGCATCAAGCGATTCATTAGAGATCTCTCCTTCGCTGTATTGCGGCTATTTGACAAGCCTTCAAGTGCGTTTGCCCTTATAACGCAATGTTGTTGCCATCGGTTTCGGTCTTTCGAGAAAGTTTATTAACTTGCCGCCTTTGCGACCGATTGATCTCGCCGCATCACACCCATCCTTTCACTGGAACCGGGCGCCATATTCGAACGTTGATGTGAACGGCGCCAATACGTGAGGCGCGTTGATAACAAGGGGGAACACGAATGACTGTTGGATGGAAGGCAATGTATTGGAAGACTGGCGAGCAGCCCTCGACCCAGCTAACCTGCCCGGAGTGCAAGCTGCCCAGCAACTTCACCCATCGCACCCGCATGTACTTCTTCCATATCCTCGGAATTCCGCTGTTTCCGGTGAGTGGCAAGCGCCGCCTGTACAAGTGCGGTTACTGCACCAGCACATTTGATGCAGCCAAAGTAGATCTGCAGAAATCGACCGAAGTCGGCGCCCTGGTCGGCGGCGAGAAGGTTGTGGACGAGAAGTAATCGCTCTCGTCATCCTGAAAAAGCATCGGTTGTGGCAAGCACGACCGATGCTTTTCTCGTTAACGGACAATCCATCCGGGTGTA
>JAFAEA010000138.1 GCA_023424355.1 Chloroflexota bacterium
CCCATGACCAAGGAATTCGTGGACGAGATGGCGGAGAAGGGATCCAGCCAGATCGAACTTCGTGCCGAGTGGCTCGTGCGCAGTGCGCTTGGTCACATCAAGATCCTCGAGGATCTCGATTTTTACGACACCAAGGTCAGCCTCAAGGCATTCGAGCTGCCGGTGCTGGTGGAAGCCTACCGTCGCTTCGCTGCGCTGGATAACGACTACCCACTCCACGTTGGTGTGACCGAAGCTGGTACCCCGCGTGCCGGTTCGGTGCGCTCCGCCGCTGGTATCGGCACCATTCTGGCGCTCGGTATCGGCGATACCATTCGCGTTTCGCTCACCACCGATCCGAAGGAAGAAGTCTTCGTCGGTTACGAAATCCTGAAGAGCCTGGAGCTGCGCCAGAAGGGCGCAACCATGATCGCGTGCCCGACCTGTGGTCGCGTGCAGGTGGATCTCTTCAAACTGGCCAATGATGTGGATAAGGTGCTTGAGAAGATCGATGAGCCGATCCGCGTCGCCGTGATGGGCTGCATCGTCAACGGACCTGGTGAAGCCAAGGACGCCGATGTAGGACTCGCCGCCGGAGCCGGTAAGGCAATCATCTTCCGCAAGGGCAAGATTGTGAAGAATGTTCTCGAGGAAGACATGCTCGAAGAACTGACGAACGAGATCCACGCGGTGATTGAAGATCGCAAGAACGGTATCTTCGATGAACCCGCGGAAGAAGACGCTGCCGCAGCGTACCGGCCAACCATTCCTCTGCAGCCGGTGTAGAACACCCAGGCGCTCAAAACAACCATGCGCTATAGCCGGGAGCAAAAGCTCCCGGCTTTGTTGTTGTTTTCCTCGGGAGATGGATTCATCACCATGGCGAAGGTCAGATGTTCGCGTAGCCCTCTATCAAAATATCCGGGAAATTTCGAGAGCCAAACTATTGCAATTGAGTGACCCTGTCGATAGAGTGGAACCAGCTAGAAGCGTTCCAGTTATGCAAATCTATTGTATGGCATGCGACCCGGCCAGCGGCTCCTGTGTTTTTGGAGTGCGGATTTCCAGGGAGGATATTCATGACCCAGCAGGTATTACCGAGGCCGTTTCGTTATGTATCGGTCTCGCTTTGTTTTGCCATTGTTCTGACGCTTATGCCGTTTAGTCGGCAGGTCAGTGCAGGGCCTGAAGACGTTTCAATAAGCGTCGCGTACGAATGTGGATCACCAGGATCGGTCACCGTCTCGTTCCAGATCAGCAACGATGTCAATACTGGTATCGGGGTGAGGATAGACAATCAACTTACGGAAATTGGGAATTACACGTCTTCTGGCAGCGAAGTTATTCCTGTATCGGTTGTGACGGGTACCTATATTCATGCAATTGCGTATGCCCCGGAGTTTGGGTCCGAATCGGAGCCATGGGCAGATGCCGAGGTGCTTTCGGCTGATTGCACCCCTTTGGAAACTCCACCGCCCACGCCACCAACGGAAACCCCGACCGAAACACTTCCGCCAGAGACTCCAACTGAAACGCTTCCACCGGAAACACCCGCCGTCACACCTACTGAAACAGAGGTGCCTTCTCCGACTCCAACGTCTACGGATATCGGTGTGGATCCCACCACGCCAACGCCAAGTCCGACGCAGGATGTTCTGCTGCCGAGTCCTCCACCGGTTACCAGCACGCCTGTAGCGCAGCCAACCAATGCGCCAGTCCTGATTCCGGAGCCTCCGACCGTGGAAACCGCGCCACCACCTCCGACGCCTGAAACTCCCACGTTCGTCTTCGTTGTGCCTGATCCTACCGGTGGATATTACACAATCCCCGAAGCGTCAGCATCATCGCAGCCAGGGGATACGGTGCGGGTAAATATCGCGGCGCCCGGTCAACCACCAGACTGGGAGACCATCACAATTCCGGATCCCAAGAATGGCCGTCCGTTCTTCAAAACCAAGCGAGAAGTGAACGCGTTCATCGCCTTCCTCAATCTGACACCGACAATCGGTGGTCTGTACTTCACGGAATTTCCCACGATCCAGGTTGTGCCCCAGCCGCCCGTTTTGATCGAGCAGAAGGAGCCAAAGATGGAACGTGCCCCCATGTCCCTGGGTAACCTGATGTCGAATGGCGATGAGGAGGATTGGCTGGATATAACCAAGAAGATGATGGTGACCGCAGCGGTGGTAACGGTTGGAGCCGTTACTGGCGGTTTCCTGGTGTATGCATACGGACCCTGGAATGCTGTTCCGGCCGGCACAATCTTCCTTGCTGCGGTATCACAGGATGGGAACGACTATGAACCCGTTTTCCACTTCTTCGTGGCGCCCGATAAGGACGACTGGTATCTTCCGCCGCTGCCTGCAGGCACCTACATGATGAAGTTGGAAACCCTGGATGGCCAGGTGTTCCAGATGCCATTCACCATCACGGATGACCCAACCCAATCTCTATCAATGGAGCAGCGGGAAGATGGCACCTGGCAGATCGTTTCCGAACATAACAGCAGCCTGGAACAACGTGTGAATGCCTTGCCTGATACTGGCGCCGGGCAATGGAGGGCATTACCGATGGAAATTCTCGGGCTGGCTGCTATTAGCCTGGGACTCCTGGCATTGAGCATTCGGCTGGTTCCGGCACCATCCCGCCGGCGATAACGCCAGAGCCATCAGAGAAGCGAAGGGCTCCAGCCGGAGCCCTTCGCTTATCCCAGATTTGCAATCTTGGCAGCCGATTCCTCATCCGCCGGCATGAACTCGATTTTGGTCAGACCCGGCGCTTCCACGATATCCGTCAGGATCTGCATCAATCGAATCTCGCCGACCTCCGGATGATGAAAGGTCTTTTCCATGGTCGGTTTGATTAACGGATTATCTCGATCCCAGCACGCACCCAGCCAAGGATCGGTTTCTCGTAATCGTTCCACCAGGTCGTCGATATAGTCACGCCAGTTCGGAAACATTGCGTATGAGATCCGCAATCCGGACACAACGCTGGCGGAGTATGCCGACCAGTCGTCAATGAGTTCCCGCACACCAGGAAGCGTGAAGATGGAAGTGGCCGCATTCCGTTTGGTGGCAAAGCCAGAGCGCACATGCCCGAAGAGTGCCAGCAATTTCGGGTTGATGGCGAGCACATCGTACGCGGGATTAACAACCCCGACCGGGTGAGCGGTGAGGTTGATCGATTTGGTGACCCACTCGGGAGCAGGCTCCAATGATTTCTGCACGGCCGCTCTTGGCTCCAGCATCCCCATCACATACACCTCTTGCTGAGGGGTGAATTGGAGCGCCTTCACAATCCGTTGGAGCACCGCATGGGTGAGGTTCGGGTATCGGCCCTGTTCGATCTGGGAAATCACCACATTGGAAACATGTACCAATTCGGCCAAATCACCCTGAGTGAGGTGCGGCACATGCCGACGTCGCTGTGGCAACTGCGCATAGTTGGAAGTTGGCGTTGCTTCACGCCTGTCCCGGATAAATCTACCGATGTCTCTCACTTCTGGTGAGATACCTTGCATAAGGGATGCCTTGTCACGTTGTTTGCGAATTGGTAGTAGTTTTTCTTGCTTGGAATTATGCCAGAACATGCCTAAACTCGAAAGAGCGATTGATTGAAGCGCGGCTACGCTATGGATCAATCACTGACACATCCGGTTGGCGCCAGGTCCGTATCGATCACCCCATGGTTCACCGGGACTCGATCTGGCCAAGTGCACAACCTGGGCCCCGCTTTCGGGGCCGCAAGATGACCATCGATCTTTCCCCCAAGGGGTCGATGGTCATCTCTCCTTTTCTGGTTTGGGTGGCATGAGGTTTCCGGCAGCTGGATTAGCCGATCTCGAGATTGATCTCGATCAATGCATCGCGCAGGGCGATGGTGGCTTCGTGGCTGACTGCAGTGACCCGGATGTGCTGCTGCAGATTATCGTGCGGAGGTGCGTAAACGGCGATACCGCGATCGGCAAGCTGCTGCACAATCTCATCGCGATCACCGCGTTCTATTTTCGCCAACAGACAATTGCTCCAACTTGGGTAGGGAACACTCAGAATACTGAGCTTTCGGAGTTCGCGATACAGTTGGCTCTTTGTACGCGCAACTCTGCGCGCCGCCGTAGAAGTGTTGATTCCACCGTACTTGAGCGCTTCATCGATGGTTGTTTGCGGTAACGAATCGGCATGCTCCCGAATCCGGGCGCCGAGGCTCGTTGGGTGCAGAATCCATCCGAATTCCGATCGTTGGCCTGGCATGCGGAACGGGAAGCGCTGCACGAATACGATGTTTTCCCACTCCAGCACCAAAGCGTTGAGCCGGCGAAGATTGAACGCTGCCAGATGCTCATCGATCACCACCATGCGGAAGTGCCGCGCCAAATCGACCACTTCCGGGAGATTGATGATTCTGCCGGAGATCCCATTGGGCGAACTCAGCACCAGCGTGTTGGAAGGATCCTGTTCCAACAGCGTGTCCATGGGAATCCGGAACCCGTTCAGCAATCCAAAATCTTCCGAGATGCCATCGTAGGCCGAGAGATTTTTGTCATCCGGAGTCAGGCGAATAATACCGCTGGCTCCCTGCATACGCACTACCGCCTCGTGCGCTCCCTGAAGGCCATTTGTGGCGGTAAAGAGCGCCCCTGGATTGGCCAGATGCAATCTGCCGGCAATCCCGGCCACGGCAGATGCCATTGGGGAAATTGTGCGTCGGGCCAGCAAGTTGCCCAGCGCCTGCATATCTGCCAAAGGCGAAGCATTAACAGGTGCCTGCAGAGGATAGGGTTGCAAGGTTGTGGCGAGATCGTAGCGAATCGTCATCGAATATCCCGTTCACGAACTTCCGTGGCAGTCGGCAGCGATTCTATAGGTCGCAATTGGCTCTCCACAATCTTGCCTGATGCGTCCAAATCCAGAATCCGCATACCGCCAATCACGGGCAATGCCACATTCAGCACCGGCACGCTACCGACTGTTTTGCCGAATTCCTGGCCCAGGTGAGCATGACCATGGACTACCAGATCAACATCGAAATCATCGATCGTGGTGCCAAGCTGGGCGTTCCCCAGCATCCAGTATTTCAATGGAGGTTCGCCTTGCAGCGTCGAAGCAGTGGGGGAGAAGTGGGTCATCACCACCATCGAATCCGGATTCTGATCCCGCAGTTCTCGCAACGCCCGACGTAACCGGGCAGATTCTCGCCGACTCTTCACCATGAGTGCTCGGGCGAATCGTCCACCGGGGCCGACCTCTTCGTTCTTACCACCGAATCCGCCACCGGTACCGGTGACTCCGGCAATGCCGAGGGTGTGGCCACTGGGTAGAGTCGCGATGGCACCCGTGCCTTCCAGCACGATGGCACCGACTGATCGGAGAACCTTCTTCAAAGCGGAGCGGCGCATTCCGCGACGATCGTGGTTGCCGAATGTAACGAAGATGGGCACATCTACTTCTGCCAGCACTTCGGCCAGCAACTCCATTTCGGCCAATCGACCCATCTCTGTAAGATCGCCGGCAATGAGGAGAATGTCTGCCACATTCTGCAAATCACTGAATGCATCACGGAGGTACGAGAGATCGTCCCGCGTGCGAATGTGCAGGTCGGCAATTGCGGCGATACGAACGATAGGTGTGGTCACGAAGGATCAGTCCTGCCGGGTGAGCGCGGGTGTCCGACCGTTAATCCTAGCAGGCAGTGGCCCGGGATGGGAACCCATGCCTATACTTTGCCAGTACGCAATCCGCGAGGCTGAAGCGTGCGCGCCGAGTGGCCTCCCATGTGAACGAGTATGCTGGACCAATGCTGAAATCTCGAGTCAAAACCAATCGCATTCAGATGTATCTGGCCCTCCTGATGGTGGCCTCCATGTTTCTGAGCCCGGCAGCCACGCAGGCGGAAACCACACTGGATAGCCCAATCGCTGCGCCAGAGGTTTCAGCCGAGGCTATTTACGTGATGGATGCTACCAGCGGAATCCCCCTGTACTCCAAGAATCCTGATGAGCGCCGACCCATTGGCTCGGTGGTGAAGATCATGACCGCGCTCGTGACATTGAAGTGGGTTGAGAATCCGGATCAGGAGCAGGTGAAGATCATCGAGTCCGATCTTGTGGATACCACTGTTTGGTCGAACATGAATCTCACAGAAGGCGATACCCTCACCGTCACGCAGTTGCTCTATGGTCTCATGCTGCCGAGCGGGGGCGATGCTGCCAATGCCCTCTGCCGACACGTTGGCGGCATCATCTCCGGTGTCACCGAACATCCGAGCATTGCCTGCGAGTCGTTCGTCGGCGAAATGAACTCACTTGCGGCCGAGATTGGGCTCGATAACAGTCGCTTTACCAATCCGGATGGCGCCGATGCCGATAACTCCTATTCATCCGCACAGGATGTGTACCTGATGACCGAGGCGATGATGGCCGATGATTTTCTGATGGGCATCATCCAGAACAATGCCTACCGCTTCAATTCGGTTGGCCCGGAGAACCGCGAGTACGCCAAGGATTCGACTCTGGCACCGTATCTCACCAATGGCATCATTGGCGGTAAAACCGGTTCAGAAGAACTTGCCGGTGGTAATGTCTCCGCCATTCGCGAGGTGAACGGCGGCACCAACAAGATCGTGATTGTTGTGATGGGTGCTACGCTGGTATCAGACGACCCCAACACCGAAGCGAATGAAGGCATAGACACCCGTTGGGACGATGTGAATACGCTCATCGCCGCCATGGATAGCCAGTTCACCTGGACAAATCCCGCCGAGAACGGTGTGATTCCGGGCCTCACCGAGCAGATGATGGTGTGGGATGTGACCCTGAAGGACCCACCATTCATCCCGGTTCCGCATTCCGGCGAAGTGAACATCGCCTTCCAGATGCAGGTGGGACCAGTGGTCGAAACCGGCGAGCCAGCCGGTACACTTCATTTATATTTTGGTCAGGTTCCAGTTGGTGATCTGCCCCTCTTTCAATCCGAAATTTCGTACCAACAGAGGCATGCTGCCTAATGAGTGATGCATCCGCCAAAGAGAATTCGGGCGAACGCCTTCAGCGCGTGTTGGCCCAGCGAGGAGTCGCCAGTCGACGCGCGAGCGAACAACTGATCAGCGAGGGGCGGGTGAAGGTTAATGGCACTGTCGTCACCGAACTTGGTACCCGGGTGGATCCCACTCGCGATCAAATCACCGTAGATGGCAAAACCATCGGTCGGCAAAAGCCGCGCTTCCTCGTGCTCAACAAACCACCTGGATTTATCACCACCACGAACGATGAACGCAGCCGCTGGACGGTAATGGATCTCATCAGCGTGCAGGAGCGCGTCTATCCGGTAGGTCGGTTGGACCGTGAAACCCAGGGGCTCCTGATCTTCACCAACGATGGCGAAGTCGCGAATCGCGTGATGCACCCGCGATACCGGCTGGCCAAGGAATATCACGTAGTCACCAACCGCCGTCCGCACGATGGTCAGTTGCAGGAACTCCGCGATGGCGTGCTCGTGCAGGATACGCTGGTGATTCCGGATGAAGTTCGCCTGCTGCGTGAGACTCCCGAAGGCGTGTACATCAAGCTGGTGCTGCACGAGGGTATGTTCCACGTTGTGCGTCAAATGATGGACAAGGTGCGTATCGAGGTCGTGAAGTTGTTGCGACATCGTGTCGGCCCCATTAGTGTCAACGGCATTCCACTGGGCGCCTGGCGAGATCTGACTCCGGGCGAACTGGAGCAGCTTTTCGAGGCACTCGATCTGCCTCGGGCGGATGCAGACAAGGCCAACGCCCGTCGCTCCATGCAGCTGGATCCGGTTGGCGGCTATACTCCTGCACCGAAGATTCGGCATCCGAAGCGCTATGCTGAAGTCAACAAACACCGTGAACGCCTCGCACAGGGCGGAGCAATCAATCGCAAGAAACCCGCACGCGATTCGCGTGAAGGTACCGGGTTCGGCAAACCGGGCAACAGTGGAAACAGCAACAGGAGAACCAGCAATGGCAAAGCGAGACCACAGCAAGGTAATCGCAATAGACGGCCCGGCGGCAGCCGGTAAAAGCACCGTAGCGCGTGAACTGGCTGAATTGCTGGGCGTGCTCCTCTTCGATACAGGTGCGCTCTATCGCGCCATCACACTGAAGGCGCTCCGCAAGGAGGCCGATCTCGATAACGAGAAGGCCATCGCCAAGATCGCCAAAAAGGCCAAGATCAAGCTCAAGGAAGCCAGTGTCGAAGATGGTCGTCTCGCCGATGTCATGCTGGATGGCGAGGATGTGACCTGGACCATTCGGCAACCAGATGTTGATGCCAATGTCAGCAAGGTGGCCGCGTACCCCAGCGTGCGTGAGGCTCTGCTGGATGTGCAGCGCGATAATGCCGATGGCAATGCTGTAGTGATGGTTGGTCGTGATATCGGCACGGTGGTAACACCGGATGCCGGACTCAAGATTTACCTCGATGCCAGCGTGGAAGAACGCGCTCGCCGTCGGTTCCAGGATATGCGTCGGCAGGGCGAGGATATGGAATATGCGCTGGTGCTCAATGAGCTTCGCGAGCGCGATTTCAAGGATTCCACCCGCGCAACTGCACCTCTCAAGGCCGCGGAAGATGCTGTGCGCATCAAGACTGATGGCCTGGATATCGATGAAGTGGTCGGGCAAATTGCGCGGCTTGTGCGCGAGCGATGGAACACCGAAGTATGAGTGCTCAGGTTGATATCCGTAAGGGAACCATTCGGCCCACAACTTTCAGAATTGTGAGCCGAATTGTGGCATTCCTGTGCCGCCTCATCTTCGGATTGCGAATCAAGGGGCAGGAGAATATCCCGACTGAGGGTGGTTTTATCCTTGTTGGTAATCACCTGCATAATCTCGATCCGGTCTTTATGCTCACCAGCTCTTCGCGGCCAGTATTTTTCATGGCCAAGCAGGAGCTTTTCGAAGTACCGGTAATCCGCAATATCGTGAAGTGGGCCGGAGCCTTTCCGGTCAATCGTGGCAAAATGGACCGTTCCGCCATTCGATCTGGACAGCAAGTGCTGCAGGAAGGAATCGGGCTTGGAATCTATCCGGAAGGCACTCGTAGCCTGATTCGCAAGATCGAACGCGTGCTTCCAGGAGCCGGACTTTTCGCCACAGGTGGCGATTTCCCGATCGTTCCGTGTGCTATCACCGGCAGCGAACGCGTGCCATTCAATGGTGGCAAAGGCAAGGGCGATCTGCCTCCGCGTGACCCCGGCCATAAGGGGGTATTGGTGCATTTCGGTGAGCCATTCCACCTACCAGCCGAGATCAATGGCAAGAAGGTCAATGCTGCTGCCGCGACCGATTACATGATGCGCAAGGTCGCTGAGATGCTCCCGCCGGATTACCGCGGCATCTACGGCGAAGAATCCACCGAGTAAGCAGTGATGCCCGATCTCCAGGGACTAGCAGGGTAGGGGCGAATGCAAACCTGGGTCTGGTCCGGTCAGGCCGGCATCGTTTTGGGCTCGATCACCTTTCTCCTGGCGTTCATCCCGATTCTGATTTGGCAGTACAGAACCTACGGACGCTGGAGTCCGATGCGCATGCTCGGCGCAGCTGCCACCTCGATCTATATCACGGCTATCGCGACCTATACCTGGATGCCGCTGCCCCCGCGCAGCGCAGAATGGTGTGCCCTGAACGGCATCGATACCATCAATCTCACGCCATTTGCGTTCATGGATGATGTCCGCCAGGTGGTGGCCGAGGTAGGGCTAAGGCAGGCACTCCGCAACGTAGTGGTACTGCAAGTGGTTTTCAATGTGGTGTTATTCGTGCCCTGGGGCATCATTGTGCGCCGGTTCTTCCATCGTGGATTCATCATCACCGTTCTGAGCGGATTTGCGGCCTCAGTGTTTGTTGAAGCAACTCAGGCCACCGGATTATGGGGTGTCTACGAGTGCGCGTATCGCTGGGCGGATATCGACGATGTGATCATGAACACTGCGGGTACGTTCGGTGGGGCGATCATCGCGCCGATCGTGTTGTTCTGGATGCCTCGTGGGGCCACGCTTGCCGCCACCAGAATGCAGCCGCGCGCAATCACCAGTTGGCGGCGGTATGGATCAATGCTGATCACCGGCGGAGCGTTGATTGCATTCACCATCGGCGCAATTGTGAGTGTACGCATGGCCTTGTTGCTCTTCGATTTGCCGCTCGAATCGAATCTGGAATCCGTTGCCTTGACCGCGGTCGCGCTCGGCACAGCACTTTTCTTCGTTTACGTGCCCGCGCTCGCAGGCAATGGCAATGTGGGCATGCAAGTGGTGTGGTTGGCCCCTCGCTGGCGGGATGAACTCGGCGAGTATCAACCCGGGACCACCTCGCAGAGACTTGCGAGAGCGAGCGTCATCGGCATCCCGTATCTTGCATTTGCGTTGACCCGCAACGAAACCTACGCCATCGTGTTCCTCGGCATCGGTTTCCTGAGTGCGATTCTGGTGCCATTTACACGCACTCGAAAGTCGCTGAGTGGACTCCTTCTCGGCAACGACCTCATCGATTCGCGAGATCGTGAAGTCCCAGTTTCAGGATTGCCACGCGATGGCAAGGAAGTCTGAGTTTAGTTGGATTGCTTGCCACTACCAGACGCAGACGAAATTGGGAACACGAAGCGGGTCACTGCAAACGGCACCACCATTAAGATCGGAATTGCCCAGGTCATAACCCCCTAGGACAGGAGAGGCTCATCGATGTTACCGCTGATCGCGGATCCGATGGGCCATACGAACGCCTGCGTGAGCACCTCCCACAGGATGATATCCACACCGAGATGGATGTTGGCCAACATGGTGCCGGCCTTGCTGTAGGCCATCCAGCCGTCATCGAACTTGAGCGCCCGACGTACCGAAACAACGCTGGTTGCATTGCCGCCCACATAAAACACCGGAATCCTTCGTTGAAGGAAGGCAATGGATCGACAGATCCGATGTTGCCGATTATTGTGGCCATACTGACATCAGGAAAGCTACTTCCCAAAAGGAAGCGAAGTTTCAGGAAGGAATTCTCAACCATGTCTACGATCAAAGGGGGAATCGTTATTCCTCGCGACGCATCGGGTTCTCATGGGTTGGTAGCATTCGCTCAAGCAGCTGAGGAGCGAGGAGTGCCTCAATTGTGGAGTACCGTTGGTGGCGCCAGTCCAGACCCGGTGACGGCGTTCGCAGCAGTTGCGGCCACCACCGATCACATCCGCATGGGCACCGCCATTGTGCCGGCATATCCACTGCATCCAATAACACTGGCTTCCCAGGTATTGGCGCTCGAAGGTCTGGCACCCAAGAGGATTCGTCTTGGGATTGGCACCAGCCACCGCCCGTCTATCGAAGATCGATATGGAATCCCGATGACGAAGCCGTTAACGTTCCTGCGCGAGTACCTCACCATTCTCCGGGCGATTCTGCACGACGGCGGAATCGAGTACTCTGGCGAGTTCCTTGGTGCCCATATCGAATTGCCTGAGGGAATATCTGCGCCAGGTACACCAGTGCCGATCTCGGCCCTGCGGCAAAATGCATTCTCCTTGGCCGGTGAGCTTGCAGATGGAGCAGTCACTTGGTTAGCACCGATGAAGCACATCCTCGAAGTCGGGATTCCTGCCATGGAATCTGGCGCAGCCAGGGCCGGCAGAACCACTCGTCCGCCGGTTATTGCGCACGTGCCGGTGGCAGTATCTGAGGACCGCGAAACCTCTCGGCAGGCATTCCGTCAACAGTTTCCCGTGTACAGCAAACTTCCGTTCTACGCCAATATGTTTGCCGATGCCGGGTTCCCGGTAAACTCGAATGGAGAAATGACAGATGATTTGGTGGATGAACTGGCAGTTTCTGGTTCTCCGGATGAAATCAGCCAACGCCTTAGCGATCTCCATGCGAAGGGGATCGATGAGTTCATCATCTCCCAGGTGGTTGTGCACGATGCCGTGAGTGAGTTGAAAGCGCTTTCCGCGATCATAGCTGGATAAGCAGCCACCGTCTCGGGGGAACACTTCCGGAATCACATTAATGCCAAGATGACCGACCTCTCGACAGGGGGGTCAGGTCATCTTTTTATTGAAATCTGGCATATCCGCCGGCGGCAATAGTTAGAACCCTGAATGCTGCAGCACAGTTGTCGCGAAGTCGCTGAGTTCGATACATAGCAAGGTCACCTGTTGACAAAATTGGGGTGAACATTGTTTACTCCTTGCGGGGTGAACGTCGTTCACCCCAGTTCGTCTCAGGAGTCCATCCATGGAATCAGAATCAAACGATCGCGCGGCCACAGCGATTATCGCGTTGCTCAGTCTGGCCGGACTGGTGGTGGCATTGCAGATCACCCTCGTCTTGCCATTGCTCCCAAATCTCCCCGGAATCCTCGGAGTATCCAATAGCGATGTCGGCTGGCTGGTGACCATTACGCTCCTGGTGGGTGCGGTGGCAACTCCGATCGTTTCTCGCTGTGCCGATGTGTTCGGCAAACGCAAGATGATGCTGATTTCGTTGACGATTATGGTGATCGGTTCGTTCATCGCCGCTATCGGCGGAACATTCTTCACCGTGCTCATCGGTCGTGGACTGCAGGGATTCGCCTCCGCCCTCATACCAGTGGCGATGTCGATTCTGCGAGATGTGGTACCGATAAAGAAAGTGGCTGGCGGCGCCGCGATGATTAGCTCCACCATGGGAATTGGTGGCACTCTGGGCAATCCATCCGCAGGACTTCTGTTTGATCACTTTGGCTGGACATCTGTCTTCTGGGCCTCCGGAATCGC
>JAFAEA010000180.1 GCA_023424355.1 Chloroflexota bacterium
CCCGGAATGGCGGGAATTAGAGAATCCCGCGGAATCGATCTGGTGAGAATGGTGTCAGAAGTTCACTGGCAGTACCCGTCTTCATCAGGTCCGCCATGACTTCTGCAGTCGATGCGGCCAATGTGAGGCCCAGCATTGAATGACCGCTGGCGACAAACAAATTGTTGAAGCCTTGAACGCGTCCCATCACGGGCAATCCATCTGGCGCCATTGGTCGCATACCAGCCCAAACGTGATCCGGTTTGGCATCTGCCGGGATTCCCTTGAGCGATCGTTTGCCACCTTTCTCGATGGCCGCCACACGTCGATGTGCAATCGAATCATTCACGCCCGAGAGTTCCATCGTGCCGCCGAGGCGCAACCCGTCGCTAAATGGCGACACAGCGATTTACGCGTCCTTGAGCGAAATGGATTGTCTGGGTTTTACCATCGACTGCCTGAAATCGAGACCGTATCCCTTGCCGGATTCTATCGGGATAGTTACACCGGCCATCTTCGATATGTGGTTCGTCCACGATCCTGCAGCAATCAGAATATCGTCCGCTGGAATCCGTCGATCTGGAGTTCGGACGGACACAATGCGGTTGCCAGCCACTTCGAGATCCACCACCGGTGAGCCGAATCGGATCTCAACTCCGACTGACTGGAGCTTATCCATAAGTCCTTTGACGAGGCTGTTCGGCTGAATCGTGAAGTCATCCTTCACATGGTAACCGGCCACGATTTCCTGTTAAAGCGCTGGTTCGAACTCCCACAAGTCGTCCCGATACATGGGCTTGAGATCTATTCCACCGCCTGTCTGATGCGCTGCAAGGCTGGATTCCATGTGATGCTGATTATTGTATGCAAAAAGCCGACCATAATCGTGGCGTTCGAACTCGATGCCTGCTTCCTGCCACTTATCGATAGGGTGCTCAGTGTTGCGATTGAGTTCACCGATTGCATGCACTCCAGTGTCGAAGGCGCTGGTGTTGCAGGCTCTCCAAAACCGGTACAGCCAAAGTGCAAAACCGGGATCGAGCCGAGGCTTGATGTACAACGGGCTTTCTGGATTCAGCATCCACTTCATCGACTGGCGGATCAGTCCCGGAGTCGGCACTGGACCAGTGCTGGATGTAACGATGTAACCGGCGTCGGCCGCCGAAGCTGCCGTGCCCGGTGTGCGGGCGTCCAGAACCAGGACGTTTTCGCCTCGATTGTGCAGAGCCAGGGCGGCGGAGAGGCCGATGACCCCTCCGCCGATGATCACCGTTTGCTTCATGGAATCCCTCCTCACCGAACAGAACAATTCGTTCGTTACAGGATGCCCTTGAATCGCGCTGGTGTGAATGGCTTGAGAACCTCCGGTGCAGTACCGGTGGAAATCAGGTCTGCCATGTGAACAGCTGTCACGGCAGCAAGCGTCACACCGAGCATGGCGTGGCCGCTGGCAACGGAAAGGTTCGAGAATCCGGGCACATTGCCCAGCACCGGCAGACCGTCTGGCGCCATCGGTCGCATACCGGCCCACACCTGCGCTGGCTTCTCATCCTGTGGGAATCCCTTGAGGAATTTCTTGCCGCCCTTCTCAATCGCTCCCACACGACGTGGCATCACGGAATCGCTGATACCAGAGAGCTCCATGGTTCCGGAGAGTCGCAAACCATCATCGAATGGCGAAACTGCGATGCGTGCATCTGGCAAGTAGACTGAGCTCTTGGGCTTAACGGGCGCTGGTTTGAAATCGAGACCATAGCCCTTGCCAGCTTCGATGGGCAGCTTCGCGCCCGCAAGCTTGCCGATTTCTCTGGTCCAGGCACCTGCTGCGATGAGCACGTGGTCGGCTGCGATTCGCTCAGCAGGCGTGCGCACAGCGACCACCTTCTTGTCGGCCACTTCAATATCGACCACCGGGGCGCCGTTGCGGATCTCGACTCCGACTTCCTGGAGTTTGGCGGTGAGGCCCTTCACCAGGGTGATCGGCTGAACCGTGCGTTCTTCCTTCACCATGAAGCCACTGGTGAGCTCTGGTGAAAGCACCGGTTCTTCGTGGAGCAAATCATCGCCAAAGAGCGCAGTTGGTTGCGCATAATCGTAGTTTGCCCAGGTTTCAAATGAATGGAGTTCGTGCTCCATGAGTGCACGATCTACGAACGCGTAGAGCAATCCGAACTTGTGCATCTCGAAATCGATGCCATCTTCCACCCACTGATCCATGATTGCCATGGTGCCCCGACCAAGCGCGCCGGTGGCTTCCACACCGGCATCGTAGGCCTTGGTGTTGCATGATCGCCAAAATCTGTACAGCCACGCAAGGAAGCCTGGATCGAGACGCGGTTTGATATAGAGCGGACTTTCCGGATTAAGCATCCACTTCATGGATGTAGCCACCAGTCCCGGTCCCGGAACGGGACCCATCGCTGGGGAGACCCAACCTGCATTAACAGCAGAAGCTGCCATTCCGGCGGTGCGGGAATCGAGAACGACTACTTCTTCGCCTCGTTTGTGCAATTCCCAGGCGGTGGAGAGTCCGATAACTCCGCCACCAATGATCACGATTTTCGCCATGATAGATTCCTGTAACCTCGCTCAGGCACCTCGCGCTATTTTGCACACGTGCCATACAAGCAAATCGCCGCAGCAACATGCTCCGGCGTCTATTAGTGACAATATTTACCGCTTTTCGAAAATGATTCAATAGCACGCTGTGCATTGTGCACATTTGTGACGAGAATCGATCGAAAATCGGTCGATCTATGGTCGATTCGTGGGTTGTTCCTTACAATCTGGAGTATGAGTACTGTCCCACCCAAACAACTGAGCAAGCGGGAGACACGTGGCGTTCGGCTGATGGTATTTCTTGGCGGATTGGTAAGTATCGGTACAGAGATCTGTGCCACAAACCTGATCGCCCCCTACTTCGGCGAAAGCACCTTCATCTGGGCAACGGTTATTGGATTGACGCTTGGGTTCCTTGCCGTTGGTTACCACTTCGGCGGAAAGGTGGCCGATTCGCATCCGCATCTCTGGCTGCTGTATCTCATCACCGTATTGGCGGGAATCGCTGCCGGGTTGTTGCCATTCGTTGCCCGGCCAATACTTTCCAGCTCTCTCGATGCATTCCGCGATTACAACATCGGCGCATTTTACAGCGCGTTAATCGGGGTGCTGTTGCTGCTCATTGTGCCAATCACCCTGCTCGGATTCGTCTCTCCATTCGCGGTGCGATTGACAATGCACGATCTGGAATCCTCCGGAGGCACATCGGGCTCGATCTACGCGCTCGGAACAGTTGGGTCGATTGCGGGAAGCTTCTTGCCGGTGCTTTTGTTGGTGCCCTGGATCGGTACCTCCCGGACGTTCCTGGCTTTGAGCCTCCTGTTGATTGTTCCAGGACTTATTGGTCTCATGCTGAACCGAGCGTGGCGTCCAGCAATGATCGCCGTGGGACTGAGCGTTCTCATGATTGGCGCCAACTTCTGGGTAAGCTCCCAGCCGATTCGTGCATCGCAGCGAGGCACGGTGATCTATGAGACGGAATCTTCCAATAACTACATCCAGGTCACTCAGGATGGATCTGCAACCCTCTTGTGGCTGAACGATGGGCACGCCATCCATTCAAT
>JAFAEA010000177.1 GCA_023424355.1 Chloroflexota bacterium
GTGCCATTCTGAATCGGTATCGCTATACACGATTCCTCACCGGTGGCAGCTAGGGGAAATCGATCTCGATGGAGCTTTCCTGCATCGCGCCATCGCTGCTGGTGATGATGACTGAGAGTTGACCAATCGGGTAGTGCTTGTCGTCCTCTCGAGTGAATGAGAACGCGACCCATGCATGTGGCAAATCGCCATCCGATTCGATCTGCATCTCCGAACCTTCAATCGGCTGATCGTTGATGGTCCAGGTAGCCGTGAAGGTGGTGCCTTCTGGCACGTTGGTCACCTCTACCGCAGCGATGATGGCCGGGGATTGGGTCGTGAAGTTCTCGACGATCTGCACCGGAGCGCCGGTATCTTCCTCCACGGCCTCAGTCCAGACCACGTTTTCCATGGTCAGCTCCGGTTCGGGTTCAGCAGTTGGAGAAGCAGGCGGCGGGGTGGAATCCGCGCCGGAATCGGGATTCGGATCAGCATCCCCGCCGCCACATGCAACCAACAGCAGCAGGCACGCCGCGAGTATCCAGAATCGATTCACCAAACGCATTCTCAGTCCCCTCCCAAACTGTTCGCATTGTACTCGCGTGGGGTACTGTTTTCGTATCAATGAGGAGAATCCAACACATGACAAAAACAAACCGAACCTTTGGCGGTCGCCAAATCAACATTCCATTGCAACCACAACCACTCGGCAAACGCGCCCATCGCGGTGGTGCGCATGGCACATCTGATCAACAGGTACTGAGCTGGACGCAGGAAGATCGCGCTCGCGCAGCCGAGTTCGTGCACAGCGATCCCTGGCGCGTGCAGCGCATTCAGAGCGAGTTTGTGGCCGGATTCGATGCCTTTGCCGAAACTGGACCCGCCGTTTGCGTGTTTGGATCGGCTCGCACGAAGCCAGACCATCCGGATTACCAGGCCGGAGAATATCTGGGCAAGCGACTCGCCGAGCACGGAATCGCGGTTATCACCGGTGGCGGGCCCGGTGTGATGGAGGCCACCAACAAGGGTGCCAGCGACCAGGAAGGCGAATCGATTGGTGCCGGAATCGAGCTGCCGTTTGAGCAGGGTATCAATCAGTACGTGAATGTGGGGCTGGAGTTCCGCTACTTCTTCGTGCGCAAGGTGATGTTCGTCAAATACTCGCAGGGGTTCGTGTTTTTCCCGGGTGGATTCGGGACGCTGGACGAAGTGTTCGAAGTCATCACCCTGATCCAGACTGGAAAACTGCCATCGACACCGGTGATCTTCTATGGCAAGGACTATTGGGGCGGCCTGGTGGAATGGATCAAATCCACGCTGCTCGCGGGAGGTTACATCTCCCCGGGCGATGACGAACTTTTCCTGGTGATGGACGATATCGAAGAGGTGGCTAACACCATGGTCGATCTCGTGGTGAAGGCCAATGGAGATGACCAGAATCCTGACCAACAGGCAACATCGGCGAAATAAGACCGCGCTCTGTTAGCGAACGTATGCTGAATGGAATGTCCGTTCATGCACCCGTAAGTCAACGAATTGTCGATTGACCACCACAATGTGCGGTACTATGGAGGCCGATAGATCCCGGCATTTTCGGGACCGGCCTCTTTCTATTGGAAGCCGGAAAGTTACCCGGAGTTTCCGCATCATGCGCCCCTACCGACCGAACGAGCCAAACAGAATCCACTCGGTACCGCTGCTGCCTTTGCGCAACAACGTGATTTTCCCGCGCACGGTACCAACTATTCAGCTCGGTCGACCGCGAAGCATCCATGCGGTGGAAGAAGCCACCATCACCGGTCATCTCATCGCGATTACGGCCCACAAGGATCCCTCGATTGAGGATCCGCGACCAGATGAACTCTTCGAATACGCAACGCTCGGCAGCATCATCAGCACCGAACGTCTGGCCGGTGGCAATCTTCAGGTAGTGCTGGAAGGAATCGGCCGCGTCAAGCTTCTCGAGATCGAGAACAAGCGTCCATTCTTCATGGCCAGGATCGAGGAGATTCCGGAACCGCCATACGATAAGGACGATGCCGAAAGCGCCATGCAGCACATTAAGGAGCTGCATGAGGAATACACCAACTACGTTGAAGTGCCGGATGAGGAAGCCGAGATCGTGCAGATTGCCACGAATCCGGGTCACCTCGCCGACCTCCTTGCGACCCAACTCGTGCGCGATCTGCAGGAGCGGCAGCATCTGTTGGAACTGGCCGATCCGCTGCAGAGATTGCTGGAACTCGCAGGTATCTTCACCAATATCATCGAGCGTGATCGCCGCAAGGATCGCATCAAGGAAAAGCTGAACCAGGAATTCCTCGAGGCGCAGCGCAAGGCCGAGATCCAGAAGGAAATCGAGATTCTGCGCGGCGAGCTGGATGGCGAAGCTGCCAACGAGTTCGATTCACTGCGGGCGCAGATTCGCGAGCGCGGACTCCCAACCCACGCGGCCGAGAAGCTCGAGCGCGAAGTTGTTCGCCTCGAGAAGATGCCCGGCGTTTCCGCCGAAAGCACCGTATCCCGCACGTATCTGGAAACTGTCCTCGGTCTCCCATGGCACGAAACAACAGAAGATCGCATTGATCTCGCCGATGCCGAGATGCAGCTGAATCGGGATCATTTCGGACTCGAGCAGGTAAAGGAACGCATCATCGAGTTCCTCGCTGTACGCTCGCTCACCATGGAAAGCGGTAGCTCTACGTGCAGTCAGATTCTCTGCCTGGTAGGACCTCCGGGTGTCGGTAAAACCAGCCTCGGACGCAGCATTGCGGAGGCAATGAACCGCAAGTTCGTGCTGGTGAGCCTCGCCGGTGTGCGCGATGAATCCGAGATTCGCGGTCACCGCCGAACCTATGTCGGTGCGATGCCGGGTCGCGTCATCAACGCGATGAAAACGGCTGAGGCGATGAATCCGGTGATTCTGCTGGACGAAATCGACAAGATGAGCGGCGAGTTCCGTGGCGATCCAACAGCCGCCCTGCTGGAAGTGCTGGATCCGAACCAGAACGGCAACTTCACCGATCACTATCTGGATCTACCATACGATCTGAGCCAGGTGCTCTTCATCACCACGGCCAACTACATTGCCCAAATTCCGGCGCCATTGCGCGACCGCATGGAGATGATTCCGGTTTCCGGCTATACAGAAGACGAAAAGGTCGAGATCGCGCGTCGCCACTTGCTGCGACGTCAGATGGAAGCCAATGGCCTCGGCGATATCCAACTGGATATGGATGAGCAGACCTGGCATGAGCTGGTGCGCGATTATACCCGCGAAGCCGGTGTGCGCGGTCTCGATCGCGAAATTGCCAGCCTGAGCCGCAAGATCGCCACCAAAATCGTCAAGGGCGATCTGGATCGCAGTAAGCCAGTGCAAATGGATCACTCGCAACTGG
>JAFAEA010000309.1 GCA_023424355.1 Chloroflexota bacterium
CGAATACGGCCTACAGCGATTTCCCGAGGCTCGCCTACTTCATGGCGCGTGATCAGTACATGCCTAATCAGTTCATGTTCCGTGGAGACCGCCTGGCGTATACCTTCGGAATTGTCACCCTCGGCGCCTTGAGTATTGCGGTGTTGGCCATCTTCGGTGGCCAAACCGAGCGCCTGATCCCACTCTATGCAGTGGGTGTGTTCACCAGCTTCACCATCTCTCAGCTCGGCATGGTGGTGCGATGGAACCGCTTGCGCACTCCGGGCTGGAAATCCAGCCGACTTCTCAATGGACTCGGCGCAACCGCGACCGGAATCGTGGCTCTGGTAGTGGCCATCACCAAGTTCACACACGGTGCCTGGATGGTGCTTTTGCTCATCCCGATTCTGGTGTTAATTTTCCAGGCCATCCACAATCACTACCAGAAAGCCTCGGAGCAACTTGCAGTTACCACACCGCGGGTTTCCACGGAGATCTCGCACATCATGGTGGTTCCGATCGCGAAACTGAACACCATCAGCCAGCAGACCATTGCTTATGCCCGCTCCATCACGCCGAATGTCACGGCGGTGCATGTTTCCGGCGATGAGGAAAGCATCCGCGATTTGCAGGCGCAATGGAAAGATCAGAACCCGGATGTCTCACTTGTCATCATCGAATCACCGTATCGATCACTTTTGGGGCCATTGCTCCACTACATCGATGGTGTGCGCGAGCGGTATCCGGATTCTGTGGTGACGGTGGTTCTGCCGGAGTATGTGCCCGTTCACTGGTGGGAGCAGATTCTGCACAACCAGACTGCGCTCCGCATCAAGGCGGCACTGCTGTTCCGACCCGGAATTGTGGTGACAAGCGTGCCGTATCATCTGCAACGCACCGCCAAGTCCTAAAATCTCCAACATTCATTAGTTTCAGTCTTTACTGAATGTTCAGTATGTTCTATGATATTGAACATGGGTCCCGATACGGTATCGGGTCGGTATCAGGAGGCTGCGCAATGAATGATGGACAACGCGATTTCATCGAAAAAATGGGCATCTCCTTTGAGCGAAGTGGGGCAACTCCGATGCTCGGCCGCGTTTGGGGAGCACTGCTTGTTTCCTCTACCGGCCCGATGAGCGCAGAGGAACTCGCCACCACCCTCGGAGCCAGTCGCGGGGCGATCAGCTACGCCACCAGGCAGCTTGCAGAACTGCTTTTCATCGAGAAGTTCCGCAAACCCAGGGATCGCAAGGATTATTTCCGCACAACTCCACAGAGCCTGGTGAAGGCCAGTCGCCGACGACTGCAGGAGTTACAAGTTTTGCGGGAACTCTTTGAGGAAGGGCTGCATGCAATGGAGGATGCAGAACCGGAACACTCGGTCAGCCTCGTTTCTGGCATGGACTTCTTATCGATGTGGGAATCCACACTCGAGAATTTCTTCAGTGAATGGCAGCAGCACAAGGGGGACCAACGTGCAAAGCGCAATTCAGACAATCAATCTCACAAAGACCTACGGTAAAAATCGCGGAATCCAAAATGTGAATCTGGATATCCGACCGGGCGAAGTGTTTGGTTTCCTTGGCCCAAATGGTGCCGGCAAAAGCACCACACTCCGCACCCTCACCGCACTCATGAAACCCACAAGCGGCGAATGCCGCATCATGGGCATCGATCCGCACCAGGATCCGGTTGGCGCAATGGCCAAAATCGGTAATCTCCCCACCGAATTCAGCCTGGAAGACCGGGCAACCGGCCGGCGACTTCTGAAATATTTCGCGGCGCTGCGAGATGTGAAGGACCTCTCGTTCGCCGATGAAATCGCCGAGCGCATCACCGCCGATCTGGACCGCCCGATTCGGAGACTCAGCCGCGGTAATAAGCAGAAAATCGGTATCGTGCTGGCACTGTTCCACAAACCACCGGTAGTGATTCTGGATGAACCGACCGGCGGACTCGATCCGCTGGTGCAGGATGAGGTGATGGATATCCTCAGCGAAGCACGAGATTCCGGCCAAACATTGCTCTTCTCCAGCCATATCCTCTCAGAGGTCGAACGGATCGCCGATCGCGTCGGCATCATTCGCGATGGCGAGCTGATCGCCGTCGAGGATCCACATCAACTCACAGCCAAGGCCATCCGTAAGGTGCGAGTGAGATATCCAGAAGGCGAATCCACGGAAGCGCAGCACAATCTGCAACAGCTGCATGGGGTCGAGAAGTATCAATGGAACGATCCCATCGCGACGTTCGATTACTCGGGCGATGCGCAATCGCTTATCGCAGCGCTCGCCCAACAGCAGGTTGAGATGGTCGATATCGAACGTCCATCGCTGGAGGAGATCTTCCTCGGGTACTACGGCAATCACAAGAATGGGGGTGCGCGATGATCAGCGAATTCGCTGCAACCTCCACCATGATTCGGTATCACCTTGAGCGGGCGCGCACTTCGCTCACCTGGTGGATCATCGGTGTGGCGCTCTACACCATCGTGAATATCGCGGTGTACCCGTCATTCAAGGACAGCATTCTGCTGCAAACGCAAAACTACCCGCAGGGACTGATTGACGCCTTCGGGCTGAGCAATCTGGATCAACTGGGGCCGTATCTGTACGCGCAGGTGTTCCTGATGCTGCCGCTGGTACTTGCGTTCCTGCCGGTTACGGCCTTCGCCGCGGCAGTGGCGGGTGCCGAGGAACGCGGGGCACTGGATGTGATTTTGACGCAGCCTGTGAAGCGACGATCGCTGGTGATTGCCCACTGGGTGGTAGCCGTAATCTGCGTAGCAGCAGTCTTACTCGTGACGGGCCTTCTCAGCTGGATCACGATCCAGATCATCGGTGAGGATCTGAGCCTGATCGATTGCCTGCGCGCCGCCTGGAGTGTTTTCCCGGTAACCATCGCGGTAGGAACAATTGGCTTGGTACTCAGCACGCTTATGCGCTCTCGAGGCTCAGTTCTGGGTGCAAGCATCGGCATCATCTTCCTGCTGTACCTGATCGAGGTCATCGGCAAGATCAATTCGGATCTGGATGCGTTGCGATATATCAGTCCGTTCAGGTACTTCAATGATGTGTTCACCTACTCCGTTCCGGCGTGGCACTACCTGTTGCTCATTTGTTTGGCGGCGGTGTTGCTGGGAATCTCGGTGTGGGCGATTGAACGTCGGGATATTTATACCTAGATATCGGTCGCAAAAGAGAGTGGATGGCTGCTCAGCCTTCCACTCTCTCATTTTTCCAACCGGATACCCCGACAGGCTTCTTCGATATAGGTGGCCAGCGGTGTTGATCGACCCGCAACATGCCACTGCTCGATTGCCGTGAACAAAGCCATCATCAATCCTCGCGCAAATACGCGGGCCCTCATTTCCGATACGCCCCGGAGTTTCACCAGCATTCTGGCGATATCATCGGCACGCTGCACATAATTAAGGACCACCGCAGCGCGAACTTCCGGCACCTCGAGTACGAAGCGCATTCCGGTGAAGCCCCCGGACTTCTCTGTGTCCTCCTTCTCGATGTGATCGAAAAGTGCCTGCAGCGCAACCTGTGGATCATCAGCAAGTTCATGTACAAATTCTGCGTTTTCATATCCGGGGTTCTCAACCGGATCGATAGTGAAGAACCCCGTTTTGGTCTCGAAATAGCGGTAGACCGTAGCCGGAGCCACCTCCGCGGCCGCCGCGATTTGCTCGACGGTGACATTGGCATAGCCATGCGCGTGAAAGAGTTCCATGGCAGATGTCTGAATCCGCACCATGGTTTTCACCCTTTTGCGCTGCCGGAGCGATGCTGTCATGTGTCTACCCCTGCGTTCTGCCCGAGATCCATGGAAGCAATGCCGCCACGAATCCGATGGCGATCAGCAGCCAGCAGACCAACTGCCAATGAAGTGGCAACAATGGTTCACCGTACTCTGTGATGGTAGCGATGCTCGCCAGCACTCCTGCTCCGATGATGTAGGTGACGATTCCCCAGAGACGTCCTCGTCGGGCGCCATTATCCTGCCAGCGAAGCGCGACAATCCACACGACAATTGCGATGACGAAGCTGCCAATGAGCAGGCTCCAAACGAGCCCTGCATCGTAATCGACCCCATGGGGTTCGTAGAGATCACGCAAATGCGAATCCACCGAGTTGGTTGTGAGCATATCTACGATCATCGAGATCACCGCAACGACGGAGACCAGGAGCCCGGACAAAAGCGCCAAGTGAAATGGCTGACTGCGATCTTTATTGGAGAGCATAATGAAACCTCCTATCAAATGAGAGATACTCTCATTTGATAGTTACACTAGGTTATTGCGCGCTGTCCGTCAAGCCCGGGTCACTCTCCGTTCGCCATCGCCAGCAATCCGTTCATTTGCTCTTCAGTGATTAACCCCATCACCACCAGCTTGCCGACGGGAAGCTGGGGAATGAAGTTGCTCAGCATATCGGCCCCGGTTTCAGGTGCGAAGCCGGGAGGCATGTTCGCCTTGATCAGTTCACCTACGGCCGGAATGCTCATCAATTGGCCCATAGGGCTGTATCGATCGAGCACCTTCTTCGGCAATGAATTGCTGGTGACATCGATGGTGGCTTGCAGCAGCAATTCGCGCGAGCTGGATCCCACCAGCACATCGAACTTGCCCGGATTCACCACCCATCCATTGGCAGAAACATCCCACTGTGCCAGATCGCTTCCTGCCAGTTGCAGCGTGACATCCGCCGTTTCGCCCGGAGCGATCTCTACCTTGGCGAAATCCTTGAGCTCGTGCACGGCTCGTGGGAATCGACTCTGGTGTTCGTGGATATAAAGCTGCACCACTTCCTTGCCGGTGCGTTCGCCGGTATTGGTGACAGATACGGTTACTTCCAGCGTCTCGCCTTCTGCGAGCGAATCCGCATTCATGCGCAGGTTGCTGAACTCAAACTCGGTATAGCTGAGACCGTGCCCGAACGGGAACATCGGCTCGATATCGCGCGAATCGTACCAACGATAGCCGGTGAAAACGCCTTCATCGAAACGAATGGTATCGGTCGCATCCGGCCAGAAGCTGGTAAAAGCGGGCGTATCCTCCAGCCGATAGGGGAAGGTTTCCGCCAGTTTGCCGGAGGGATTGACCTTGCCGGTGAGCACATCGGCGAGCGCTCCCCCACCCGCCTGACCGGCGAGCCAGCCTTCGACGATGGCCGGCACGTAGCTGATCCAGGTGAGATCAATGGCGGATCCGTTGATCAGCACCACCACCGTATTGGGTTGCACCTGATGGATGTGAGAGACAAGCGTGTTGTGCGCATCCGGAAGATCGATATGCTGCCGATCAGCGCCCTCAGCTTCATATGAAGCGGGCAGACCGATGACAACCACCGCGATATCGGCACGCTGCGCGACTTCCACCGCCTCGGCGATGAGCTGATCGTTGGTGGAATCGCCCTCGTAGCCAGCAGCGTACGGGAGATCGTTTCCATAGATCGCACTGAGTTCGGTATAGAGATTCTCCACGCGAGTCGGCACCACCAGCGATGATCCGGCTCCCTGGAAGCGTGGATTCTTCGCGAATTCGCCGATGACGGCCACTTCCGCGCTGGGTGGCAGTGGCAAAAGATCATCCTCGTTCTGCAGCAGCGTCACGCACTCGGCAGCGATGCGTCTGGCAAATGCATGGTGCTCATCTTCACTGAACGTGGTGTCCGGTTTGCGAGCCGCATCCGCCTTGAAGATGTAGGTCAGCAAATCCCGCACGATTTCATCGAGTCGAGATTCGGCCAGGCTGCCATCGTTCACAGCATCGATGACGGACTGTTCCGTTTTGCCGAACGGCATCTGCAGGTGTAATCCGGCTTCCATGCTAACGACGCGATCGTTGGTGGCAAGCCAATCGCTCATCACGATACCGCGGTAGCCCCAATCCTCGCGGAGAATATCGTGTAGCAAGCGGCGACTTTCGATAACGTACTCGCCATTCACCCGGTTGTAGCTTTCCATGATGGTCCACGGATTGCTCTTCTCGATCACCTTCTCGAACGGGCGCAAATAGTTCTCGCGTAGCGTACGCTCATCGATGATCGTATCCACGTACATGCGGCCGGTTTCGCTCTCGTTGGCCACAAAGTGCTTCGGACTTGCCCCTACACCTTCCGCCTGGATGGCGTTGACGAATGCTGCCGCCATTTCGGAAGCCAGCACCGGATCCTCGCTGAGATACTCGAAGTTGCGTCCACCCAGCGGCGATCTTTTCTGATTCAGGCCCGGGCCCAGCAGAGTCTGCACACCCGCGGCCTGCGATTCGATGCCCATGGCCGTGCCGACCTGCGCCATCACATCGCGATCCCAGCTGCTGGCGAGCGCCGATGCGGTCGGGAAACAGGTGGCTGGCTCGGAATCACCGATGCCAATCGCCTCACTGGTGACGGATTTTCGCAATCCGGTGGGGCCATCGGACAGCCAAAGCGAGGGAATACCGAGTCGCTCGATGCTGTTGGTGGTCCAACTATCGCGGCCGACCGTGAGAGAGACTTTCTCCTCCAACGTCATTTGGCTGAGGAGAGATTCGATGCGAGCAGCGGTATCGTCCATGGCGTATCTCCAGAATTCATTGGTGTATTTGGATCCATGTTAGCGTGAAAACGGATGCAGATGGCACACGCTGTGCGATGAATGGGATCAGTCGCAGCACATGAAGGAGAACATCATGGAAAGACGACCTCAAGGTGGCACTGCTCGAAGTCAGGGCCAGACTGACCGACACGCGATCGACGATGCGCGGCAGGCGTATTCGAAGAATCACGCCCAGCAGGATGACCGGTCCCACCAGCACAACCAGGAGCCGGAATCGGACGAGCAATTTCTGCACCGGATGCAGGAGA
>JAFAEA010000190.1 GCA_023424355.1 Chloroflexota bacterium
ATTGAAAGCCGTGGTGGTTCGCTCCACCTTATCCGATAATCGGTCGAAGCTCGCAGGCACCCTGATTTGGAATTTGCCGTGCCGCAGCCAGAGCCAGATCAGCATGTTCACATTTGATGACCACCAATCCATTCAGGCGTACATCGCTGGCGTGGATTGGTCCGTCAGTAACCACCCATACCCCTGCGTCGAGGCGGAGAGTGGTTGCGGTTTCCGCCGGGAAAACCTGTTCTCCGACAAGAATCTCCACGTTGTTGGCATCGCACCAATGGCGAAAGTCGTCCGTTGGCATGAGTGCCCGCTGTGGAATTGGGGATGTCACGCCTTCCGATGGTGCCGAAGCAGTGTCGTAAAGCGTGAGCAAATACTTCATGGGCAGCTCCTCCGCAAAATCGATGAACAACGCTTGCTGTTCATGATAGTGACGAACGGCCTATCCAGAAATCGACAGGGAATTGTTAACTTGTAGCAGGCACAGTAGCGATCGGCGTGGGATCTGGCTTTGGTACGCGGATAATCATGATCATGAACGCCGCGATCACGGCCATCGCGCCGGCCACATAGAAGGCCATCACGTAATCCCCGGTGATGGTGCGCGTGTATCCCGCCAGCCAGGCAATCAGTGCTGCACCCACCTGATGCGCGCTAAACACCCAGCCATACACCACAGATCCCTTGCCGGGTCCGAAGATCTGCTGACACAGCTGCACCGTTGGCGGCACGGTGGCCACCCAATCCAGCCCGTAAAACACGATGAAGGCGATGAGCCCGAAGTTGATATTACCGAGCACATGCGTCAGCGCCATCAGGCTGAGTCCACGGAAGAAGTAGTAGCCAAACAGCAGCTTGCGGGGATCAATTCTGTCCGTCAGCCAGCCGGAACCAATGGTGCCGATCACATCGAAGATACCGATGACGGCGAGCAGATTCGCGGCTGCGACCTCGCTCATGCCGTGATCGTGTCCGGCAGGAATGAGATGCGTGCCGATGAGACCGTTCGTAGTGGCACCACATACAAAGAACGTGATGCTGAGCACCCAGAAATCGACGGTGCGGCTGGCTTCGGCCAGTACACTCCAGGCCACCTTAATCGGATTCTGGGTGAGACGGGGAACCTCATCGCCATCGGGCGATCCCAGCCGGGTGAGTCCGAGATCGGAGGGGCGATCTCGCAGGAAGATGAACGCCACTGGCACCACCGCCAGACTCATGATCGCGATGGTGATGGAAACGGCCTTCCAGCCGTGATTGGATGCCTGCCAGGCGATCATCGGCAGGAAGATGAGCTGACCAGTGGCGCTGGCGGCGGTGAGAGCGCCCATCGCCAGGCCACGCTTGGCCACAAACCATCTGCTCACTACGGTGGCGGCCAGCACAGTCGCCATCGATCCGGATCCGAGTCCCACCATCACACCCCAGGTGAGGTAGAGATGCATCGGTTGCGTCATTACCAGAGTCAGCAACGCTCCGGCCGAGATGGTGAGGAGTGCGATGGATACCACCACCCGCATGGGGAACCGCTCCATAAGCGCAGCGGCAAACGGACCCATAAAACCGTAAAGCACCAGATTGATGCTGACTGCGAGCGAGATCTGGCCACGATCCCAGCCGAACGCATCCTGTAGTGGCACCATCAGCACACCGGGTGCGGATCGGAATCCTGAGGCACCAAGCAGGATGATGAACACCACGCCGAACATGATCCAGGCATAGTGCGCGTTTTTCGCGAAGGGTATGCGTGGTGCGGTCATGTGCGGGTACCTGCTACTTTGGCGGATTCGCCCAGTGATTCCAGTTCAGAAATGAGCTCCGTGAGATGTTGCAAACCTTGGTCGCTTTCGATCCGATCCTGAACGGCACGCCAGTGAGGTCTGGCTGTCACCAGCATTTCAGTGCCGGATTCGGTCAGGCGAATCAGGCGCTTGCGGCGATCATCGGCCTGCGTGAATGTGACGAAGCCTGCGGCTTCCAGCTGATCCAGGTTCCGACTCATGGTGGTGCGGTCCATCGCTTGTGCATCGGCGAGGCGAGATGCGGTGACATCTTCTGGCGCTCGACTGATCAATGACAGCAGGGAGTATTGCTGCGTGGTGAGTCCAAACGGTCGAAGCGCATCATCATAAATGCGATTGATGGCGCGGTCCGCCCGTCGCAAGGCCGTGGCATAGCATCGCGTTTTGGTCCACGAATCGTCCTGTGGTGGCTGTTTGGTCATTCTTTTTGCCCCGCATGATTAGGTGTATCTACAACAATCTCATCATATGGGAACCACTGGGAACTGGGAAGCATTTGCCCGAGATTGCGGAATGCGGTCCTCCTGGAGGACCACATTCTCCTCGAAATCAGGCTGAAATCGCGGGTTGCAGGCGTGCGAACAGCTCTTCGATAGAGATCAGTTCCTGCTCGCCGGTGCGCTGTTTTACCTCGACTTTGCCTTCGCCGAGAGTTCTCGCCGAAATCACGACCCGCCACGGCAGGCCGATAAGATCCGCATCCTTGAACTTGATTCCGGCCGAAACATCTCGATCGTCCCACAACACCCGGATTCCTCGCTGGTTCAGGTTACGGTAGAGCGATTCTGCCTGGTCCAGCACAGAGCTATCGCCTCCAAGGCTGGCGAGGTGAACACGCGCCGGCGCGATGGCTTCTGGCCAGATGATGCCTTTGTCATCGTGGAACTTCTCCACGATCACACCCATCAGCCGCGTGATGCCGATGCCATAGCATCCCATCACCGGGAACCGCTTTTTCTCGTCCCGTCCAATAAATCCGAGGTCGAAATCCTTGCCGTATTTCTGGCCGAGATCGAACACATTGCCAACCTCGGAGGCACGACCCTGGAGGAGTTTGCCAGTGCCGCATTTCGGGCAGGGGGCGTTTTCCTTTAGCTCGGAAATTTCTACATTAATGCAGTAATTGCACGAATCGCAGTAGAGAATATCGTCCTCGCCGGCATCGGTGAGCACCATGAATTCATAGGAGATTTTCTGGGAGAACGATCCGCCGGATGCTTCTGTCACGCGAGCATCGAGCCCGAGGCGTTGATAGATGCGGAGATACGCCTCCTTGGCGATGGCGTAGAAGCGATCAAAATCGGCCTGATCCTCGTGGAAGCTGTACATGTCCTTCATCAGGAACTCGCGGCCACGCATCACACCGGATTTCGATCGCAGCTCATCGCGGAACTTCCAGCCAACCTGATACACATGCTGTGGAAGATCGCGGTACGTGTTCACCCGGCTCATCACCAGTGGTGTCACAACTTCCTCTTCGGATTGACCCAGTGCGTATTCCCGGCCGGTGCGGCTCTCCAATTTGAACAGCACATCGATGGAATCCCAGCCGCCGGTCTGCATCCAATTGCTCTTCGGGTGCATCATCGGCATCAGAAGTTCCTGACCACCAATCGCATCCATCTCTTCTCGCACGATATCCGAGATGTTTTGCAGCACCTTCAGGCCTAAAGGCAGATAGGTATAGGCACCGGCCATCAACTTCTCCACAAATCCTGCGCGGGTAAGGAGATCGGCGTTAGCGGTGACTTCGTCTTTCGGACCATTGCGAGTGGTTTTCCCGAAAAGGGTGGAGTATTTCATCGTCTTCTCTTGGCGTGGAGGTGGTTTCACCCACGGAAGCACACTCTGGGCGGCTTCTGTGAGGACCTTCCTCTCGAATATTTCAAAAGGCTAACAGGTTCAATCCACCTCGCGAAGTGGCGTGAAAAGCCAAAGGTACGGCACATACGCGATCACCAACATCCCGCAAATCGCGATTGCCCACTGCACACCCACGAAGTTCGCCAACGTTCCGGCGATGAGCCCGCCGATGGGCGAGAGTCCCCAGATCATGGAATACGTTGCCGAAACCCGACCGCGGTACTCATCATCGACCGTCGTTTGGATGAGGGTGTCGTTCATGGTGCTGTATGTGCCGTAAAGGAATCCCACCATAAGAATGAGTCCCAGCGAATACAGCAGGCTCGATGACAGCCCGAAGATGATGAGTGTGGCACCAAACAGCAGCACACCGACCACCACCACCATGCCTCTTCCACGCATGCCGCTCATGCGAGCGACCAGCAACGTGCCGAGGAGCGATCCGATGCCGTTGCCGCTCAGCAGATAGCCGAGCCCCTCGCTACCCATTTCCAGCACATCGCTGGCGAACGCCGGCGCCATGGTGACATAGCTCATACCCAGCATGATCGGCACGATATCGACACTCAACATCGCCCGAATCTGCTTGTGCTCCCAGATATAGCGATACCCTTCGCGCAGATTGCTCCATGCCGATCCGCTATTCGCGCGCACGACTGGACGTCGGTTTTGTGGCATCACCACCAGCATGGCGATAAATGGAAGCAGCGCCACGGCATACACCCCGAAGCACCACATCACTCCGACCAATCCAATCAGCCATCCTCCCAGGGATGGACCAATCACACGCGCACCATTGAACGATGCCGCATTGATGGCTACGGCACTCTGCATCAGCCGTCTTTCAACCAGAGTCGGTACCAGTGCCATGCGCGCGGGCCAATCGAACGAGGCCGCCGTGCCCATCACGAAACCAATCAGCACCAGATGCCAGAACTCCACGACATCTGTGCCGATGAGCACCATCAGCAGCAGCATGCCGATGATGTAGACGATCTGAATGGCGATCAGCAACTTGCGGCGATCCACGCGATCGAGGAGCGCTGCCGCAACCGGACCAAAAATGATCTCCGGTGCTACCTGGGCGAAGCTCATGAGTCCGAGTTTGAACGGATCTCCGGTGATGTCGTACACCAGATATCCCATGGCGGTGACGCGCACCATCATGCCGGTCATGGAAAGCGCGTACGCGGAAATGTATCTCGCGAAAAACGCATCCTTCAGCGCTGCGAATCCTGTTTCGCGCGGGGCGGGATATTCTGCTGGAGCTTCAACGGTCACTCTGATTCACCTCTGCATCAATGCTTTGCAGTATCTATCATCGGTTGGTCACTTGGTGTCCGCAATCTCGGGCAGAATGGCTGCGGATCGCAGAGGCGATGATGCTACAATGTCCGTACGGAAATCCGTGGAGTTTGGGGAGTTTTCGGTATCATGGCATTTGTTCTTCGCAAGTACGCAAAAACCGGGAGTAAGGTTCTGGATGGTCGCCGATTCGCGCCCATGGCTCCTGGAGCTATTCAGAGTCCGCAGCAGCCTGGCCAGTTGCCAGATGTAAGCAGTGTTCCCGAGCGCGGCGTGCTGCCGGTGCCGATTCCGGCTGAAGGTCCTCGCCGTCCCGCCACCCAGTACCTCACCGCGCAAGAGATTCTGCACGTGTGGGATGCCACCGGCAAGGATGTGCTGGATCCGGAGCGATTTGTGCAGGCTCCTCCGAGCTATGAAGAAACGCGCAAGGCCCTGCCATGGCAGCGCAAACCGGTTCGCCCCATAGCTGGCTACGCTCTCAGCGTGAGTGGTGCCCGCCTCAGCGAGCAGCTCGCTGCCCTGGCTGCAGAATCCGAAACCGCCGAAGCCGAGTAATCCGGCACCAACATCGCACCTTCATCGACCCGACGACATCATCTCGTCGGGTCGATTTGTTTTTGTGATGTGAAAGCCGCGTAGACCCACGGTAGAGCGTGCTACTATACAGAAATAGAACATGCGATCTGATTTTCAGGAGGCGCCCATGCAACCGAACGGACAAGTCCCCACTTTCACGGCCGATGATCTGAATGAAGTCGCGATTTCAAACACCATTTTTGTGGCCGGTTACCAGGCCGAAACCAGCAATAGCCTGGAGTATCGTGCCGAAGCCGGGGATAGCCCCATCGCCAAGGTGATTCACAAGATGATGGAGCAGCCTCTGGATGTGAGCCTGCTGGAGGCGCACCCTGCCGGGCAGATGGCAAGTGCCTATACCGATTTCATCAATCTGGATACGCAGGATCCGCTCTATCGCTACACCATGGGCATGCGGGTTTCGGGTCCGGCT
>JAFAEA010000318.1 GCA_023424355.1 Chloroflexota bacterium
CATGTTGGCTCCTTGAGTGCTCGTTGCCATGTCATACTTCTATTACTATGACCACCATCTACACAATTGGCCACTCCACGAGAAGCATCGATGAGTTCATCGATTTGTTGCATCAGCACCAGATCACACAATTGGTGGATATCCGTACCATTCCCAAATCGCGACACAATCCCCAGTTCGGTGAGGATGAACTACCGAAAAGTCTGAAGGGAGCCGGGATTGAATACGTGTACCTGAAAGCACTCGGCGGGTTGCGATCCGGCAAGAAGGATTCGATCAACGATGCCTGGCGAAATGCATCGTTCCGGCACTATGCCGATTACATGCAGACGGATGATTTCGTGTCGGGAATCGATCAACTCATCAAACTTGCTGAAGTTGAAGTCACAGCGATCATGTGCGCGGAAGCGGTTCCGTGGCGATGCCATCGGAGCCTCGTGAGCGATGCACTGTTGGTGCGCGGCATCCCTTCCATCGAGATCATCAGTGCCACCAGCGAGCGACCTCACAAGATGACATCGTTCGCCGTGGTGGATGGATTGAAGATCACCTATCCCGCTTCTGCGCTGGATACCAAAGAATCACCCTAATTGACGGTGTTACGTGTAAACTGAACATCAGTTTCAGTACTACAATCGGCGTCTTTCTGGTTGAGGAGAGGAGAGAAGCATGGATCAGTTGCTCAATTTCAATGGTCGAATTCGCAGGATGGGATGGTGGATCGCCGGCATTGCGGTATCTGTTGTTACATCGGTGGTTGATAACCTCCGAGATGGCGACGATACAAACGTACTGGTCCTTCTGATTTTGGGGATCATTGGGCTCGTGTTGTGGGTCATTGGTATTTCAATCAGCGTGCGCCGCTGGCACGATCTGAATAAGAGCGGTTGGTGGGTTCTTGTGAATCTGATTCCGATTCTTGGATGGATCTACACACTGGTCATGCTTGGTTTCATGCCGGGCGATCAGGGGCACAACAGCTATGGTCCTCCTCCTAAAGAGGGTGCCATTCTGTAATTACGTAATTACGAAATCGCGTGAGGGAACCCCTCACGCGTTTTTTGCTTTTCTCCCGGAGTTATTCGGGGCCGGTACCCATGCCTGTGGTGATGCAGTTGGATTCACAAGATCGCCATCGATCATGCCGGTTGCGTTGCCCAGGGCTTCGGCGAGCCATACCGCGAAGTTCTCGTTGATATGCATGCGGTCCCGATGCACGGTAATGCCGCCAATCACGGCCGGGCAGAAGTCATCCGTACACATCCACGGCACAATATCGACATAGGTGGCACCGTGTTCTTCCGCGATCTTCGTCTCCATGGCGTTGTGATCGAGGTGGACCGCATCCTCAATCGGATCGCCGCACTTCTTCACATCGTTGGTGTTCGCCTCCAGGCAGTTGATACCCGCCTGGGTCGGATACGCCTGATCGCCCAAAACGATGACCTTGCCCGCGTTGGGCGAAATGGCATCGATGGTCTTGCCGAGTCCGTCTTCCCAGGCGGCATCGACCCCATCGGAGGTGCCTTCGCCATCGGCGCTGAGGAGCGATCCATCGTACGCGCTGGTGATGATCACCAGATCCGGCTGCAACTCGGCGATTTTCTCCACAGCCCACTGCCGGTATTCGATGCATTCCGTGTATTCGCGTCCCAGAACATTGGAGTAGGTCGGGAAATCCGGCGCGATGCATCCTGGCTTGTTGAGCTGCACGATCTGCCAATCGTTCGATTTGCCGATCAAATCGAACGCAGGAATCCACATCGCGGCGTGGCTATCCCCATAGATCACGGCAACCTTGCTGCCGTTGGGATCGCCATGGATACAGGCACTGCTGCTGGTGGCGGCGCGGGTGACATCGCACTCCTTGCTGTAGGCCACGTTATCGATCCGCGGATCCTGTTCTGGCCAATCGGTGACATCCACCGCAGCAGCAACCTCTGTCAGCACTTCGTTTTCGCTCGGGTACGCTGTAAGCGCAGCTTCATCGATGCTGATCGGTGCGGCCTCCTGATTGGTGCGGATGGCGTTCTGGCTTACGGCAATTGGCGCCAAAATAAGCAGCGCCCCGAAGGCGAGGCTCCACGCTGGAGCGCGCATCTTCAACCAGTCGATGTTGCGAGCGGGATCTTCCACAAGGTGGTAGGTAACGGCAGCGGTAATGGTAGCGAGGATGAGGACGCCGATTTTTTCCATGGCAGTGAATGGCCTTCCGATAATACTCGGACCGATTTGCAGCATCGGCCAGTGCCATAGATACATGCCATAGCTGTATTTGCCAAGCATCTGCAGCGGCCTGAGCTGCAGGAATTTGTCCATCGGACTATCGGCCGCCACTGAGCCGCCGATGATCACGATGCTGGCACCCATAACCGGGAAAATCGCGATCCAACCCGGGAATGGCGTATCGCCAACGATGTAACAGGAGGCGATGATGAGCGCTACGCCGGCTACCATCAGCCAGGATCCGATAGCGCGTGGAATATTGAGGATTTGCGGCAGGAATACCGCCAGCAAACAGCCGGCTGCAATTTCCCAGGCACGAGTCCATGTGCTGAAGTACGCCTCGGTGGCTGCGCCTGGTGTGCTGGTGATAGACCACCAATAGCTCACCACAAACATCACGACCAGCGTGATTCCTACCAACAATCGAGTTGAGACATTGGTCAGCTTCTTCGCAATTATGGCAAGCGCCATCACGATTAATGGCCACGCGATGTAAAACTGCCCTTCGATGGCAAGAGTCCAGTAGTGCTGCAATGGCGAGGCTGTGCTCTGGGCGCCGAGATAATCGGTACCAACCGCGATGAAGCGCCAGTTGGCGAGGAAGGCGGAGGTCCAAACAGCATCCTCGGCCACGCTATTGCCGGCGGTAGGTCCCATCCAGTGATAGGTGGCGAGTACTGTGACGATGATCACCAGTGCGCTGACTGGCAGGAGACGTCGAAATCGGCGCCCCATGAAATCGGGGAAATTAATCTTGCCGCGCTTCTCGGCTTCGCGGAGGAGTCCGCCGGTGACGAGGAAGCCGGAGAGCACATAGAACACATCCACCCCGGTGAAACCACCGGCCATGAATGCGAATCCGGCATGGTAGAGCATCACCGTGAGAGATGAAATTGCGCGCACGCCTTCAATATCCGGGCGGAACTTCCGTTCTTCAGCTGGCATGGTTCGCATCCTCCTCAACGCAGGCAACACAACGGCAGACACCCGCAATGGTTGTGCCGTGAATAATACTCGTTGGAGATGAGCGCACGTATGTTAATTAGGAATGAACGTTTTCGACTATGGGACTCGCCGGCAGGTGAGGTTTCAGCCAATGGCGTCCAATCCGGAGGATGTTGATGCCAAACATGGCGCCACCCAGCCAGAGTCCCATGCTCCAGCCCCACCACTCCGGAAGCCATCCCAAAAGCATTGCGGCAACCAGAAGTACGCTTGCCATCCAGCAGGCGAGTCCGATAAAGGCGAGCGTGCGGTTGTACATCGCATCCAATGGCGGTACAGCAACCTTTCCAGCCAGAGGCGAATAGGTTTTCAGCCAGATGAGAAATGTTGAGATCTTGTAGAAGAATCCCTGAATCGCCACCAGAATGCCGCCAGTGAACACCAGCCAGACTGTGGGGATGAGCAGCGGCGTGCCTAATGGCTGGGTCTCGAAGGTCAGCGCCAGAAATCCGATGCTTGCGATGAGAAAGGTGGTGAACGCAACAATCGCGAAGGGCATGTGGACATCGATGGCTTTGCGCATCCGCTTGTCGTACATGCGCCAGACCTCCATGGAACTCATCAGTATGCCCCAGAGAATCAACCCGGCACCTGACGAGATCAGTGAGCGTTCGATGCCAAATGCACTGCCCAAACCGGCCAGCAGGGTGCCAACAACCAGAAGGAGCGCGGAAATATTGGCGCGAATCTGTTGAATCTGGCGTTCCGCCAACGTGAACATACCGATGAGTTTGTATCCGACTCCGAGAATGGTGATGCCAACCCAGCCAATCACCATGATCAGGATGTGACCTGCCAATACCGGAAGCACATTGCTGCCGAGAACGCCGGTTGTGTTGGAGAGCGCGAGCAATCCGCCAAGCGAGAACCCCAATACGGAAAACCATGATGCCGCCAGAAGGTGCCACGCAACGGTGTCTCGCTGCGGGGATCGCCGGAACATCACGCTGATGGCAAGTGCGTAACCAATAAGGACCAGTCCGAGCAGAATCGCTCCAGGGAGAAGTAGAGGAAGTTGGTCCCGACTGAAACCGAGCTCGAACAGCACAATCCCACTGATCCATAGGAACCAACTGATTTCGGCAAGCCTGGTAGCAGGGAAGGGATTTTGCAACGCCACAGGAACCAGCTGCACGCTGGCCCCGAGAATCATGCTACCGATACAGCCAAGCGTGAGCAGATGCACCCACGAAACGACTTCGAACGAAAGCGGAGCCGCCATCAGCTTCGGCAGCATCCATGGAGTCAGGATGATCCAGATGATCAGGGAGAGCACCGAGATCACCATGTATCGGGCCGGGATGTGAAGCGGAACAGCATTCTTCCCGCCCATCGGCTTCATAGCCGGCGCCCCGGCTTGTTGATCACGATTTGGACCTGATTTGGAGCGATTTCAGTTGTTTCGTGCATATAGCCGAGATCATCCAGCTGCGGGTAGAGATGCATCGGCCGGCGCACATGATGCACGGTGAG
>JAFAEA010000358.1 GCA_023424355.1 Chloroflexota bacterium
ACCAGTGGTGGAAATGAATGGCGAGCGCCTTCATCTCATCATCGCCATCTTTCTCGAACCGCTCGATATCCGCGGCCGCCCAGGCGGCACGCTCTTCCGCATAGGTGAGGAAGTGCTCCACGATCAACGGATCGGCGAGCTGCTCACCCAAAATGGGGGTAACACTCACAGTGATGCGATAATTCACGCCCTGTTCGGCGAGATCGTACAAGGCATCCCACAGGGGGACGTATGTTTCGGCGATCGCCTCGTGCACCCACTCTTCACCGTGGGGCCACATTCCAGCCTGACGAGCATAGGGAAGGTGGCTGTGCAACACAAATGTGAATGCGCCATTGGCGTTCGTCATTCCTGGCTCCAGTTCTGCGCCGATTCATGGCGCTTGTTCAAATCTCAATTCGGTAGCGGCAACACCATGTACCTGGCTGGCCGGAACTCCGCTGATAGCTCTAAGCATACAGGGCCACCATGCGAGTTCCGACCGTAACCCGGAGACCCGCGCTACCAACTCCGCGTCGCGGTAATGCCGCTCGACGGAGAGACATAATCGAATTCACTCACACTTCGCGGCGGATAATCATCCGCAATGCGTCCGTAAGTACTGGTAAGGTCTCGCAAGCCCTCTGCCAAGGCGAAATCGAGCTGCCCGGGAGTCATCTTCCAACTCCAGTTTCCGTAGCTGGTGGCCGGAGTGTTCATGCGTGCTTCGTCACCGAGCCGCAACACATCCTGCATTGGGATGATGCAGGTGTTCGATGGGGAAGCGAGCCCCATGCGCAAGAGATCCCACGCAGGGTCCTCGACAGTGTGGCCAAGGTAATGGCGAACTTTGTCGCGATCCTCCTCACTCTGGCTCTCCCACCAACCCACGGTCGTTTGGTTATCGTGGGTGGCAGTGTAGGTGACCGAATTCCGTTTGTGATTGTGTGGCAGATAGTTGTTGGCCGGATCGCCATCGAATGCGAAGTGCAGCACGTTCATGCCCGGAAATCCGAGAATCTCGCGCAGTGTGACCACATCCGCCGTAATCAGGCCGAGGTCCTCCACGATAACCGGGAACTCGCCGATGGCGCGACGAGCGGCGGAGAACACTTCTGCGCCGGGAGCTTTCTCCCAGTGGCCATTTGCAGCAGTCTCATCTTCACCCAGCACATGCCAGGCAGCACCGAAGCCACGGAAATGATCGATGCGCACGATATCCACCAGATCCCGGGTGGTGCGGAGTCGATCGACCCACCACGAGAAATCATCCTCAAACATCGCCGGCCAGTTGTAGGTTGGATTGCCCCACAGCTGCCCTGTGGGGGAGAAGTAATCGGGTGGCACACCTGCTACCCAGGTGGGCTTGCCAGTTTCCGAATCGAAATTGAACTGCGATTGATTGGCCCACACATCGGCGCTATCCAGCGCAACAAAGATGGGAATATCGCCAATAACACGAATCCCCTTGCCGTTTGCGTAGGTGCGGAGCGCATGCCACTGCCGTTGGAACAGGAACTGCAGGAAACTCTGGTAACGAATTTCGGAAGCAAGCTCCATGGTGTACTGCTCGACAGCTGCTCCCTCCCGGGACCGAATATCTTCCGGCCAATCCAGCCACCAGCCGCCACCAAAGTGCTGCTTCACGCTGATGAAGAGACAGTAATCACGCAACCACTGCGGGGCGAGGTCAATGAAACGAGTGAACTCAGCCATCAGCATGCCGGAATCGTTCAGCCGCGAGTATGCCAGCCGCAGCTTGTCATCCCGCCATGGGCGGACATGCTCCCAATCCACACTGCCGGCCGGAAACTCCAGGGCATCCGCGAGATCTTGGTCCGTAAGGAGCCCATCGCCCTTCAGTGACGAGAGTGAGATCATCAGTGAGTTGCCGGCAAATGCACTCGGTGAGGAATACGGCGAATCGCCAAAGCCAACCGGGCCGAGCGGCATCACCTGCCAAAGGCGTTGCCCGGCGCTCTCAAGCCAATCCACAAATCGAAAGGCGCTGTCGCCGAAATCGCCGATACCAAAGTCGCCCGGTAACGATGTGGGATGCAGCAAAATGCCGGATTCTCGCGGGAAGTGCATAGATGTGCCTTTCAGCAGCTATTCGCCTGAAGATTGAACTATTCCGTCGGTTCGATGAATTCTGTCGAAATCCAGCCTGTCGTGCCATCGATATCGATCTGCACCCATTCCGAACCGTCTTCCGTTTGAACGACGGGACCGCCGATTACCGTAACCATCTGACCTTCGCCCAGTGGCTCGTCCATCAAAGGATCGCAATCAACGCCTGGCCCTGCCCGGAAATTGAGATCGGAGGTAAGGGTGAAGTTGGAGTTCTCGCCTACGTAGTTGGGAACATCTGGCACTTCGCAGCCTTCGATGCTGAACTGGGCTACGGGAGATGCAGAAGGTGAAGCCACCGGCGATTCCTCTGTACCAGAGCTGCTCTCGCCGGGCATACCGGATCCACCCGTGCCATCGCCCGGGTTGGTGTAGGTCTCGTTCCCTGTGAGCGGTCGCACGGTCGGCGATGCCACTACTTCCTCCACATCGGAGGTAGCTGCTGTCTCCGTTTCCGGAGTCGATTCCACCGTTGTGGGTGTTTCAGCAATTGCTTCTGGAGAGGACTCCGTTGCTTCGCCGGAATCAACCGGCGTGCCGACGAGATCTACGGCCTCTTCGGATTCAGCAGTTGCAACAGAGGTTTCGGCCACCGGAGTTGACTCAGCGCCGATTTCTGATGCTGGCGTCGAAGCACTGGTCGCATCGGTGGTCTCTTCGGAATCCGGAGAGGATTCGGCTGTGGCCGGAACTTCTGGATCGAGAACGGTGATATCGCCCTCGTTAACGTCGCTTTCGGGCGTTGTATCCAGAGTCGGCGCCGTTGGCACGGCATCTTGTTCGGCACCGGTAGTGGCGGTTGGATCCGGATCATCGGAACCGGAACCGCAGGCAACCAGAACAAATGCGAGGGCCAGAACCAGCCCACGAAAGACTATGTTCCACTTTCGTGCTTTCCGCAGGTGGTTCACAAACTTCCCTCCCGAGTTTCTGTTGCGACTGTTTCCGCTATTCTACGCTTTTTCAGCGATCTTCGAGGCTATCTCGCAGAATATCCATGTGTTCCAGTGCAAGACCTGTGCCGATGGCGACCGCAGAAAGCGGATCATCTGCCACGTAGCACGGCACACCGGTCACTTCGGTGAGCAGTTCGGGGAGTTGCCTCAGCATGGCGCCACCTCCCGTGAGAATCATGCCCTTGTCGATGATATCGGACGAAAGCTCGGGCGGTGTTTCCTCAAGAACGGCGCGCACGGCACCAATGATGGCCTCAAGCGGCTCGGTGATGGCATCGGT
>JAFAEA010000034.1 GCA_023424355.1 Chloroflexota bacterium
GACCGGATCTGGAATCTGGCGACGAAACAGCTCTTCCTGCCGGAACAGTCGAGGTGATCCCGAGCGATCTCACCGCCGGTTGGATGTGGAATCGCGGCAAGGTGGCGGTGATCACCGATTTCGAGATCTTCGGCCACCGCAAGCAGCCGCGAGCAATTGTCGGCAAACGATCGGCGAGTGAGGCCCGCGCCTTCGCAGCCAGTCTCGAGATCGGCGAGCCGGTGGTGCATGTCGATCACGGTGTCGCCAAATACGGCGGACTCGTGCGCATGGAAGTCAACGGCATGGAGCGCGAATATCTCTTCCTGCAATATCAGGGGGAAGACAAGCTCTACGTCCCGGTGGATCAAAGCGACCGGGTTACGCGATATTCCAGCGGTGGCAAACTGCAACCGCAACTGAGCAAGCTCGGATCTGGAGAATGGGTTCGCACCAAGCGCAAGGTTCGCAAAGCCGTACGTGATATGGCCTACGAGCTCATACAGCTCTATGCCACGCGTCAGGCAGGAGCGGGGTTCCAGTTCCCACCGGATTCGAAGTGGGACCTTGAGCTCAGCGAGAGCTTCCCCTACACCGAAACTCCCGATCAGCTGGCCGCAATCAATGCCGTGAAGGAGGACATGGAAAGCTTCCGTCCCATGGACCGACTGGTGGCTGGGGATGTGGGTTTCGGCAAAACCGAGGTCGCCATCCGGGCAGCATTCAAGGCGGTTAATGCCGGCAAACAGGTGGCAGTGCTGGTGCCGACTACGATCCTGGCGCTACAGCACTTCCAGACCTTCAAGCAGCGGATGGCAGCGTTCCCGGTCAATATCCAGATGATGAGTCGACTTCGCACCAAAAAGCAGCAAGCTCAAACGATTGAGGGAATGAATGATGGCAGTGTCGATATCGTTATCGGCACGCATCGGCTGGTGCAAGAAGATATCTCGTTCAAGGATATCGGCCTGGTCATCGTTGATGAGGAGCAGCGCTTCGGTGTGCGCCAGAAGGAATTCCTGAAATCGCTGCGATCCTCAGTCGATGTACTCTCCATGAGCGCGACTCCGATTCCACGTACTCTCCACCTGTCGATGAGCGGTATCCGCGATATCTCGCTGATCGAGACCGCACCGCAAGCGCGACTTCCAATCCGTACCTACGTAACTCCATTCGAGGAGCAAACTGTCCGGGAAGTTATCCAGCGCGAGATGGATCGTGGCGGTCAGGTATACGTGGTCCACAACCGTGTGCACGATATCGATAGCTTCGCCGAGCACATGCGCAAGATCGTGCCGGAAGCGACTTTCGGTATTGGTCACGGCCAGATGGATGAGAACGTACTCGAGGAAGTGATGATGCAGTTCATGAACCACGAGTTCGATGTGCTCATCGCGACAACAATTATCGAAAGCGGCGTGGATATCGGCAATGTGAACACGATGATCATCGACAATGCCGATACTCTTGGGCTCACCCAGCTTTACCAGCTGCGCGGTCGCGTTGGACGCTCCACCAATCGCGCATACGCCTACCTCTTTTATCAGCCGTGGAAATCGCTTAGCGAAGTGGCCCAAACGCGATTGGAAACCATTCAGGAAGCCACCGAACTCGGTGCCGGATTACGGGTTGCCATGCGCGATATGGAGATTCGTGGTGCTGGCAATATCCTCGGTGCCGAACAGAGCGGTCACATCGGCTCGGTCGGTTACGAGCTGTATATGCGACTCCTCAGCCAGGCTGTGGAGGAAGCCCGCAGTGGCCAACCGGCGATGGAACCGGGGCCTGTCACACTCGACCTGCCTGTCACAGCGCTGCTTCCGGAGGATTACGTCAGCGATACCGAGCTGCGGCTGAACATGTATCGCCACATCGCCAGTGTCACTACCCTGCAGGATGTCGATGACCTGGCCGACGAACTGCAGGATCGCTTCGGACCATATCCGGACGAAGTCGAACACCTCCTCGCGCTCATTCGATTGCGTATCCGCGCGGTGGAACTTGGCATTGATTCGATCATCGAACGCGAGCGAGTCATGGTGATCCGCGGTATTGATACAAAGGAAATCAACCAGGATCGCATCGCCAGTGAACTCGGCTCGGCCGTTCGGTTCACTCCGAGCCAGATCCGCATCATGGCCACCGAGCTCGATATCCCGTGGCGGCAGGCGCTGGACACCGTCCTCACCGAGTTGGAGAAGTCATCGGCAGTGGCTGCGTAATGATCGGTTCTGGACACATCGCCGACATCGGGGAACAATCTATGGGTAACAAACATCTCACCTATGGAAGGAATCCCGATGTCCGCAGAATTTCCTGACCGCGCCAATACCCACGATGAAAACCTCTGGCTGGAGGATATCCGTGGCGAGAAGCCGCTTGACTGGGTGCGTGAGCAAAATGCTCGCACCCTGGCAACGTTCGATGCCGAGAAGCTGAAGGCCACCACCGAAACCATTCGCGAGGTCTACGATTCAGACGATCGCATCCCGATGGTGACCAGGCGCGGTGACTGGTACTACAACTTCTGGCAGGATTCCTCTCAACCGCGTGGAATCTGGCGACGCACGACGCTGGAGAGCTATCGCACTGATGCTCCGGATTGGGATGTTCTACTAGATCTCGATGCACTCGGCGCGGTTGAAGGCAAGCAATGGGTTTGGGGTGGTGTTGATTTTCTGGCGCCGGATTACTCGCGTGCTCTCATCGAGCTCTCGCCTGATGGTGGCGATGCCGGAGAGATTCGCGAGTTCGATCTTGAAAGCAAAGCCTTCATCGAAGATGGCTTCTTCGTACCCTACGCCAAATCCGGCGTTAGCTGGATCGATGAAAACACCGTCTTCGTCTCTACCGATTTCGGTGAGGATTCTCTGACGACATCTGGTTATGCCCGCGAAGTTCGCCGCTGGCTGCGCGGCCAATCCCTGGCGGTTGCCGAGCACATCCACTCGGTCGACAAGAACCACATGACTATCTTTGTCGGGCACGATCACACCCCGGGCTTCGAGCGGGACGTGATTGTGGACATGATCGATTTCTTCAATCGGAACTACTACATTCTCGATGGCAACACGCCGATCAAGATCGATGTGCCAACCGATGCCCAGATCCAGATGCACCGCCAATGGCTAACGATTCAGCCCAAGTCCGACTGGGATGTAAACGGCACTACGTATGTTTCCGGCTCGCTCCTGGCCATCGAACTCGACGCCTACATGCAGGGATCGCGCGAGTTCGAGTTGGTCTTTGCGCCAGATGCCGAGACATCGCTGCAAAGTGCTCGCTGGACTCGTGATCACCTGATGCTCAATCTGATCCAGAATGTCGCTTCTCGTGTACGAATCGCAACTCCGGGCGCTGATGGCTGGACTCAACGCGATCTGCCAACACCAGAACTGCAATCCACCTCAGTTGGTCCAGTGGATGACGAGGATTCCAACGATTTCTGGATGACATCAAGCGGCTATCTGCAGCCATCCACGCTTTCGCTGGGATCAATTGACGGCAACACCCAGCCGGAAGTGATCAAGAGCGCTCCCGCGATGTTCAATGCCGATGGCCTCCATGTTGAGCAACATTTCGCGACATCAAAAGACGGCACAAAAGTCCCCTATTTCCAGATTTCACGGGAAGATATCAAACTGGATGGTAGCAATCCAACATCGCTCTACGCCTATGGTGGTTTTGAGATCTCGCTGACCCCCAGCTACGATGCATCCACGGGTCGAGCGTGGTTGGAGGACGGATTCGTGCATGTTGTCGCGAATATCCGCGGTGGTGGCGAATATGGTCCCACCTGGCATACCGGAGCCATGCGAGAGAATCGGCATCGCGCGTATGAGGATTTCGCAGCGGTCGCCAAGGATCTCGCCGATCGAGGAGTCGCCAGTCCAGAGCATTTGGGCTGCATGGGTGGTAGCAATGGTGGCCTGTTGGTGGGTAACATGCTCACCCACTATCCGGAGCTTTTTGGAGCCGTCGTTTGCACCGTACCTCTATTGGATATGAAGCGCTATGTGCACCTTAATGCGGGGGCTTCGTGGATAGCGGAGTATGGCGATCCGGATAATCCAGACGACTGGGCATTCGTTCAGACCTTTTCCCCGTATCACAATTTGCGGGAGGGCGTGAGCTATCCGCCGGTGCTGTTCTACACCGCCACGAGCGATGATCGCGTGGGACCAGTCCAGGCACGCAAGATGGCGGCCCGAATGCAAGACCGCGGGAATGAGCAAGTCTGGTTCTATGAAAACCTTCAGGGAGGGCACGGCGGCGCAGCCGACAATGCCGAGCGTGCGGCCATGAGGGCGATGAGCCTGGAGTTCCTCCGCACGCATCTAACATAGTCGAACCTCGCGGTGGGCTAATTCTGCACATGAACGTACACAGTTGACTTTGTCTATTTGTCAATGCTAGAGTGTACGTACACCTCTGATGTTAATGTGGTGACCACTATCTCGTGGGGATGAGATACACCACCTGGCATCAGAACCATGCAGGAGGAGTCCACCCGTGGGGACATGCAATCACTCAAATCACCCGAAAACACCGCGTTGGCTGGCGGAAAAGCAACTTGGTCGACGCACCATTCTCAAGGCGAGCGCCGCTTTCGCGGCGGCAGCAGCCTTCACCAATGTGCCCAATCTCGCCAAACGCGCGTCGGCACAAGGTGTGCCAACGCAGGCACAGGAATGGGTTCAACCGGATGATATCGGTGGCGAGGGCTCGCTCGGATTCCAGAGTGATTTCCCGTTCTACGCCATCGCCCCACACTGGCCCAAAGAATCAGACGCGAATACCTCGATTGAGCTGGCGACCAGCGTCGATGGACTCGTCTGGAGCGCTCCGACTGTCGTGGGGCCGGCTCACACTGATGCCGGACCAGCAGACCGCGACAATCGCATGTATGGTCAGCTAGCCTTCACCGATGAATCGAACTTCGTGCGCTACCGCGCGCTCGATCCGAATGGCGAAGAGCACACGGTTCCCGGTCTCACCTTCACGTACATCGATGCCACTGGCGGTCCTGGTCTGGACGACATCTCCACGGCTTCCCCGATCCCGTCTCTGGAGCGACCGCCAATCATTTCCCGCGAGGAATGGGGTGCAAACCTCACCTATGGTGGCGCCGAGCGCGGTGGCAGCGAGTGGATTCCTCAGTATCAGGATGTTGAGCATGTCATCATCCATCATTCCGAGACCTCCAATTTCCGCGATCCCCTGACCGAGATTCGCTCAATCCACTACTACCATTCCATCACCCGCGGTTGGGGCGATATCGGCTACAACTACCTCGTCGATTTCATGGGCAATGTCTACGAAGGCCGCGTGGGTGGTGATAACGTGGTCGGTGGTCACGCCTATCAATATGCCTATGGCAGCAGTGGTATTTGCGTCATGGGTTCCTACAGTGTGGCGACGGCAACTCCCGAGATGTTGGCCGGACTGACCTGGATCACGGCTTGGGCGGCTCGATATCTCGATCCGCTGGCGCGATCAGACTTCCACGAAACACCAAATCTGCCGACCATCTGTGGTCACCGCGATGTGAACGATAGTTCCTGCCCTGGCGATAGCATGTATGCCGATTTGGGCTACATCCGCGAGGCAGTGGCCGAGGTACATGTCGGTACACGGGAGACCATTCAGGATCCGGATTTCAGCCCGGGTCAGGTGGTGGAAATCACCGCCGATTCCGCCAATATGCGCGAGTTTCCGGGTGTATACGAAGCAGTGGTCGCCTCTCCCGCCTGGGGATCCGTATTCCAGATTATCGAAGGTCCGACCACAGTCGATGACGAGCTCTGGTACCACGTTCGTGGGGATGCCGGTAGCGGCTGGATTGCCCAGAGCACCTTCGGCGCCAGCGATGCAGCAGCGCCTGCGGGTCAGTTCGCCATCGGCGAAACCCTCTTTGTTAAGGAAGACCTCGTCAACCTCCGTGCCGAGCCAACGCTCCGAGGATCCATCGTCGGCCAGGTCAACTTCATGAACGAAGCCACCATTCTGGATGGTCCAATGCCGGCAAACGGCTACACCTGGTATCAGGTAGAGACCGCTGGCGGTACCGGCTGGATCACCGAGCGCCATATCTCGCTCGAGGAAGATATTGCTCCCCCTGCCCGACTTGCTGTCGGCGACGATGTTCAGGCTGTGGAGCCGGATGGCATCGCCCTGCGTGTGAATCCATCGCCAGAAGCATCTCAGGTCGTTGGTTTGCCGATCGGCACCAAGGGCACCGTTATCGAAGGTCCTGAGAATGCTCGTGGCTACAACTGGATTAAGGTGCAGACTTCCATCGGCACCGGTTGGGGCGCTGAGCAGTACTTCGATGTTGCCGAAACCGGTCCTGAGGAAGCACCTGAGTTCTATGAAGGTGATTCCGTGGTCGTCGATACCGATTCTCTGAATCTCCGTGAACACCCGGCCATCGATGGCAAGGTGATCACCCAGCTCGGAACTGGAGTTCCGGCCGTGGTGGTTTCCGGACCGCACACCGCCGACCAGTTCACCTGGTACGAAATCGAGGCGGATGGATCCACCGGTTGGGCCGTGGGATCATTCCTCGCCGGCGAGGATGGCGGATCTCAGGAGCGCGTGTTTGCCATCGGCGATGGCGTGTATGTCAACACCGATGCAGTCAATCTCCGTGCGAATCCGGCCATCGATGGAGATGTAGTTACCGTGCTCATCCAAAACGCATCCGGCTCCGTGCTGGATGGACCGCAAACGGCGGATGGCCACACCTGGTACCAGATTGAAACAGCAGAAGGCACGGGTTGGGCATCGGCGCAGTTCTTCGGCAAGGGCACTGCGGATCCCGCGTCCGGAGCATTTGCTGCCGGAACCGTCGTCACCACCGCGGATGGCGATGTTGTCAACATCCGTGTCGAACCAGGTACCGGCAACGAGATCGTGGCCGAACTGGGGACTGGCACCTCGGCCACTGTGGTCGGTGATACCCGCCAGGCCGATACGTACACGTGGGTGAATGTCGAGATCGATGGACTCTCCGGTTGGGCGGTGAAGCAATTTCTGGCCGCCGAAGGCGACCCTCCTCTTCCGGTTGGCGAAAAGGTTCGAGTCATCGATGGCGAATTGAATCTGCGCGAGGCTGGGTCACTCGGTGCCGGTGTAATTGCCGTGATGCCAGATGCCACCTATGCCGAGGTCCTTGAAGGGCCGCTCGATGCCGACGGCTTCAACTGGTACAAGGTCAGCGCCTCCCGATACGGCACTGGCTGGGCGGCAGGGGATTTCCTCTCCAGAAGTTAGGACCAAATCATGAGCAAGCCATTCGAAGGATCGTCCGTAGCAAGTTATTTGGAAGGTCCTCCCCGGCAGGTCCCCGGGTACGATGGATTGCTCCGTATGACCTCACTACTTCTTTCCGAAACTTTGTCGGATGACGGACGCGTTCTGGTTCTGGGTGAAGGTGGCGGTCTTGAGATTCGGGCGATGGCAACCGAGCATCCCGGTTGGCAATTCGTTGGTGTGGATCCTTCTGCCGATATGATTGCGCTCGCTGAGAAGACAACGTCCTCCTCAGCCACAAACGCCTCTTTCATCACCGGATACATTCAGGATGCACCTGATGAGCAGTTCGATGCCGCGACCTGCATTCTCACCATGCACTTCGTGCCAAAAGACGAGCGCTTGGCGACCCTCCAGCAGATCCGCCGTCGACTCAAGCTGGGTGCTCCACTCGTAATGGCACATATCAGCTTTGACCAGGAGGAACCTGCTCGCAGCGAATGGATTGCTCGTCATGTCGCCTTCGCAGGAACATCCCCAGGGCATGTCGATGCGGCGAGAAAGGCAATCTCGGAAAGGCTGACAATTCTTTCTCCAGATACAGAGGAAAAGCTGCTCCAACAGGCTGGATTTCGCGACATCAGTCTGATTTACGCCGGTCTCAGCTTCCGTGGCTGGATCGCCTTTAGAGCCGCAAAATAGCTGCATCCGGACCGCATGGCACCGTCAACGAAAACGGGCTACACTTTGCAACGATCTGGCACCTAGATCGCACCGCTGAGCCATGTTGATCGCGGTGTAGTTTGTGGTGACCTTGAATAGTTGTGATATCAGAGTAATTGGAAGGTTGTTTCGA
>JAFAEA010000043.1 GCA_023424355.1 Chloroflexota bacterium
GCGGATCGCTGAGATCGGCGTTTTCGGCGATGTTGAGCGCTTCCAGCAAAATGATTCCCTGCGAAGGCAATGCGGTTTGGTACACCGTGTTACCACGGTACGTGACTGAGTACGGGCTGGCGTGATCGGTTTCGTAGGCAGCAAAATCATCCAGCTCGAACTTGCTTCCTACCGACTGCAGATAGCCCACCATGCGCTTCGCCAACGACCCGGAGTAGAAACTCTGCACACCTTCGGTGGCCAGCGTCTCAAAGGTGTTGGCCAGATCGGTTTGCACCAGTCGAGTTCCGGCGGCCGGCTCTGTTCCGTTGGCGAGAAAGATCGCTGCCGCCGCGGGATCGGCTGCGAGCAACTCCGCATTTAGGGCAATATCCTTCGCACCATTTGGCAAGAGTGGAAACCCGTTTCGTGCGAGATCGATGGCAGGCTCGGCGACTTGAGCGAAGCTCATGGTGCCGTAGTTCTCCAGCAGATGGAAGAGCGCGTCCACCATGCCAGGTACTGCGATCGAATGCGGACCTGTGTACGGCATGTGATTGCCGCCTACTTGCTTCATCAGCTCGTAACTGGCTCCGCGAGGAGATCGACCACTTGCCTGAATGGATTTGGGAGCAGCACCGGATTGTGAAAAGACAGCGAATAATTCGCCACCAAGTCCGCACATTTCCGGCATCACCACGGATGCGGCGAGGCCGGCGGCGACCGCGATATCAAACGCATTCCCGCCCTGATGCTGAATCTGCATTCCAGCATCCACGATCGCCGGGTGGGCCGCGGCCACCATCGCCTTCTCGGCGTATGCCGGATACACCCGGCGTCTCGCGAAGGAATCCGTTGACGTGCCAAATCCAATTGTCATGTTTGCTACTCCCGGATCGAACCTCGTAGCGCCTCACGTTTGCCTGCTTCGCGCCACTTGTTCACAGTTGTTGTGGGAGCATCTTCTGGCACTTTTTGACTCATGGCAACCATTGCTGCCGCGATGGCTGCCTTCTCCTGATCATTCGGTTCAGGGGATACGTGAATACGTAGTTGCTGATTCTCGCTCATAGCGGGATATTTCCGTGCTTGCGTTTCGGTACCGAAACACGCTTGTTTCGAGCAATATCCAGCATGCGGATCAGCCACTGCCGGGTTTCCTCCGGCTCGATCACGGCATCGATGTAGCCGCGGCTCGCTGCCTGATACGGACTCGCGAAGAGATCTTCGTATTCCTTGATCAACTCAGCACGACGAGGTGCGGGATCCTCCAGACCGGCGAGTTCTCGGCGGAAGACGAGATTTACGGCAGCATCCGGACCCATTACCGCGATCTCGGCCATCGGCCAGGCGCTGACGAAATCGGCCCCAACATGCTTGCTGTTCATCACCACATACGCACCGCCATATGCCTTTCGCAAAATCACCGTGACTTTGGGCACAGTCGCTTCCGCAAAGGCGTAAAGCAGCTTGGATCCGTGGCGAATGATCCCGTTGTATTCCTGGTCGGTTCCGGGCAGGAAGCCTGGTACATCCTCCAGCACCACGAGCGGGATATTGAACGCATCACAAGTGCGCACGAAACGGGCGCCCTTCACGCTGGCATTGATATCCAGCGTTCCTGCCAGCACTGAGGGCTGGTTCGCAATAACTCCAACCGGCTTACCATCCATGCGCGCGAATCCGACCACGATGTTCATGGCGTATTCGGCCTGCACTTCCATGAACTCGCCATCGTCAACGATTTCGTGGATCACATCCAGCGCGTCGTAGGGGCGACTGGAATTCTCCGGTACGAGGGTGCGAAGCGAATCGTTGAGGCGATTCGGATCGTCTTCCGGCTCGATCTCCGGCGCATCTTCCAAATTGTTCGATGGCAGATATGAGAGCAGAAATCGCACCTGATCGTTAAGATCGTCCTCATCGGTGGCGCGAAAGTGCGACACACCGCTCTGGGTTGCGTGGGTTTCCGCGCCGCCGAGATCTTCCAGCGTCACGGTTTCGCCGGTCACGGTTTTGATCACATCTGGACCAGTGATGAACATCTGGCCGATATCGTTCACCATGAAGATGAAATCGGTCATCGCCGGGCTATAGACCGCACCACCTGCACATGGACCGACGATGATGGAGATCTGCGGCACAACGCCGCTCACCCGCACATTGCGGAAGAACACCTCGCCGTAGCCGGCCAGGCCCTCCACGCCTTCCTGAATACGGGCGCCGGCGGAATCGTTGATACCAATGATGGGGCAGCCGTATTTCTCTGCCCCATCCATGAGCTTCACCATCTTCTCGGCATAGGCTTCACCCAGCGATCCACCGAACACGGTGAAATCCTGCGAAAACACCGCCACCCGTCGGCCGTCGATGGTGCCGAATCCGGTGACAACGCCATCGCCGGGAGGATGCTTGGCGGCCATGCCGAAATCGGAAGCACGGTGCCGCACCATGGAATCGAGCTCGGTGAACGAGCCCTCATCCAATAGCGAGAGCACCCGGGCCATGGCACTGCGCTTGCCTCGCGATTCCTGCTTCTCTTGAGCGGATGCGTGTTGCGCCTCGATCTCTTTTCGAAGGCCCAGCAACCGCTGGTACTTCGAGTTGGCGGTCTCCGTCATCGAGTTCTTCCCTCTTCCTGAACAATTATCACTATGATTGTAACGTCGCACCGATTCATTGGCAGGCTTTTCCTGTCCGCACCCAAACCCGCTCCGGCTAGAATTACACGTAGAGAAATCGATCTGCTCAGCCACAAGGAGAGCCCATGGCAAACGGCATCTACATTTCTTCGGCAGAGGGTCACACCGGTAAATCGATGGTCGCACTCGGATTACTGACTGCGCTCAGCGAAGCCGGAATAGATGTGGGCATCTTCCGCCCGGTCACCGAGTCTCACACCGAACCGGATCAGCTACTGGCACGTCTGCTGAAGGAAGCCGGCATTCAGGACGATCCGCAGCACTGCGTCGGTGTTTCCTATGAGGATGTGCATCAGGATCCGGATGGATCGCTCGTCACCATCATTCAACACTACAAGGCTCTGGAAGCACGGCACGATGCGATGGTGATTCTGGGCAGTGATTACACCGATGTCACCTCACCCACTGAGCTCGCCTACAACGCCCGGATTGCCGCCAACCTCGGTACCCCGGTGTTGCTGGTAGTGGGTGGCCGCAATACCGATGAATCCACGCTCAGCAACAGTCAGTTTCTGAGCGGAGATCCCCGCACGGCGAACGACATCCGCCACGTGGCTGAGGTGGCGCTGGCCGAACTACACGATGAACACGCGATGCTTGCGGGCGTATTGATTAACCGCGCCGAGCGTGCCAGCCACCAGTACGAAAAGCGATTGCGGGAAGAAAATCTGATCGATGCCGATGTACCGGTGTGGGTGATCCCGGAAGATCCACGTCTGGTCTCGCCAACAATGGGCGATCTCGCCCGGCAGCTCAAAGGCGAACTGATCTATGGCGCGGAGAGTCACCTGGAGAACTACGTACTTGCGTACATTGTCTCCGGTATGAATATGGAACACGTGCTGGAGCGACTCATCGAAGGCGGCGTGATTGTGGTTCCGGGAGATCGCACCGAGGTGTTGCTTGGCGTTCTGGTAGCCCAGGCCAGCAAGAACTTCCCCAACCTCTCCGGCATCATCCTCAATGGTGGATTCGAGCTTTCCGATAGCATCCGGAGCCTGATAGAAGGTGTGTCGTTCGATCTGCCGATTGTGCTCACGCATCAGGGGACGTTCCAGACTGTTCTCGCCATCACCCGCACTCGTGCAGGATTCGCCAACGCGCCCCAGAAGAAGATCGAACTCGGCCGTGAGACGTTCGCCCAACACGTGGCCAGCGAAAATGTATTGCAGATGTTCGATTCCGCGAAATCCGCCATCGTTACACCGCTCATGTTCGAACACATGCTGATGGCGCGCGCCGCCGAGAATCCAAAACACATTGTGCTGCCGGAGGGCGAGGATGATCGTATTCTGGTCGCAGCGGCGGAGATCTTGAAACGCAAAGCCGCCGAAATCACCATTCTGGGTGAAACAGATCAGATCCAGTCTCGAGCGCAAGCCCTGGACATCGATCTCGCGGATGTCCAGGTCATCAGTCCGAGCGATCCGGACCTGGTGGAAAAGTTCGCCCAGGAATACACCGAGCTTCGGGCTCACAAGGGCATGACAATCGAAAAAGCGCGTGAGATTGTCACGGATGTCTCCTACTTCGGCACGATGATGGTGAAAATGGGGATGGCAGATGGCATGGTAAGCGGTGCCGCCCACACCACCGCGCACACGATTAAGCCGAGTTTCGAGGTGATTAAGACGACACCGGATGTCTCGATCGTGAGTTCGGTGTTCTTCATGGCGCTGGCCGATCGCGTGCTGGTTTACGGCGATTGCGCTGTCAATCCGAATCCGACTGCCGAGCAACTGGCAGATATCGCCATTAGTTCGGCGAAATCGGCTGAGCAGTTCGGAATCGAGCCACGCATTGCCATGCTCAGTTACAGCACCGGTACCTCTGGAACCGGCGACGATGTCGATCGCGT
>JAFAEA010000065.1 GCA_023424355.1 Chloroflexota bacterium
GACCAGTCGACAAAAATTGGCGTGATCATTACGGATTCATTTGGTCGACCATGGCGGAATGGAATCGTGAATGTCGCGATCGGCTCCGCCGGAATCTCACCGTTTGCAGATTATCGCGGACAGCACGATCCCGCCGGATATGAGCTTCGAGCCACAGTGTTGGCGGTTGCTGATGAGCTCGCCGGAGCAGCGGAATTGGTGATGCACAAAACGCATCGGGTGCCGGTTGCAGTTATTCGCAACTACGAATGGGATCAGACTGAAGGCAATGCGGCCGATCTGGTGATGCCGGACGACCGTAATCTGTTCAAATAGCTTCAACAAGAGAGAAAGGATTTCTCATGGGAACAATCGGATTCGCCGCCAGTTTTGAGCAATTTCACCCAACCGATCTGCTCGAGTACTGCAAGCTGGCCGAGGTAAACGGCTTCGAGGTTGTCACCGCCAGCGATCACTTCCATCCCTGGGTGCCCAGTCAGGGTCACTCGGCATTCGTGTGGAGCTGGCTCGGTGCACTGGGCCAGGCTACAAATCAACGATTCATGACCGGTGTCACGCCTCCGGGCTGGCGATACCATCCAGCCATTCTGGCGCAGGCAGCTGCCACTCTGGAAGCGATGTACCCGGGCCGTTTCGCGCTCGGACTTGGTGCCGGTGAAGCGTTGAACGAGCATATCGTGGGCGATTACTGGCCAGAGGCTCCGACCCGACTCGAGCGGCTCGCCGAAGCCATCGAGATCATCCAGAAGCTCTTCACGGGCAAGAACGTGAAGCATAGTGGCAAGCACTTCAAGCTGGAAACCGCTCGGCTGTACACCATGCCGGATGCTCCTCCGCCAATCTACATCGCCACCAGCGGTCCGATTCAGGCTGCTCGCACCGGCAAGATGGTGGATGGCATCATCACCGTCGGTGCCGCCGATGAGAAGCTGAAGATGCTCATGGAGCGCTTCGAAAAGGGTGCGCGGGAAGCCGGCAAGGATCCGGATTCGATGCCACGCATGCTGCAGATCAAGGTCAGCTACGCCGATACGGATCAGGAAGCCATCGATCTCGCAGTCGAGGACTGGCCGAACGGCGGCATGAACTTCCCGAAGGGTGATATCCGCACACCTGAAGATTTCGAGGCGATGTCCAAGTTGGTGCGCCCGGAGAACTTCAAGAATCGCGTCTTCACCTCGGCCGATCTGGAAGCGCACACCGCGAACATCCAGCACTATATCGATCTCGGCTTCAAGGAGATCCACATCCACAACGTGAACCGCCATCAGGAGAAGTTCATAAAGGCATTTGGCGAGAAGGTTCTGCCAAACTTGAAGTGGTAGGCGTACTATCAGCCTTAAAGCCAGAACCGGTGCCAATCCTGGCACCGGTTCTTTGTTGTCTCGTTTGAGTTATCGGTTAGTCGAAGCGAGGAATAATCGCTTCCGGCAGGTGTTGTATCGCCTGAGGTTGCAGGAGTGCGGTGGCGGTCTCGATCATCTCTTCTTCTGACATCTGGGCGAGAATCACATTGCGCACGATGCCATCCGCATCGATGAACACATGGGTAGGGTAGTTCACGATCTGCCAGTCGTTGCGCATGGATTCGAACTGCTTGGCCAATTCCGGATTTTGTTCTTCATCAACAAACGACCCGATGAATGTGGGATCGATATATACCGGGAAGTTTCCTCCGACCAGATCACGATAGCGGATTGCCTGCTCAGGCGATTCACCGATAGAGACTGGGAGAATGACCATGCCCTGTTTCGAGAGGGTGTCGTAGGCGCTTTTGAACTCTGGCATTTCCGCCCGGCACGGTGCACACCAGCTTCCCCAGAAATTGAGCCAAACTGGTTGACCCCGGTACTGCGAGAGTCGCATCGGCTCAAGGTCTTCACTCACGGTGAAGAACTCGGGTGCTTCATCGCCAACCTTCGGTAGCAGTTGTGCGTTGGAGCCGCCCGTGCCGATATCGGCCCAGCCATTGCGCTCGCCCATCCACCACGTGGCGCCAACCAGCGCAACAATGATGACCAGGGCGATCACAATGTTGGATTTACTGGGTCCCTGCCTGGCGGACGAATTCTCTAGTGTTTCGCTCATTTACTGCTATACACCACCGTAGGCATGGAGTCCGCCGAAGAAGTAGTTTCCATAATAGGTGAAGATGGTGGCGGCAAAGCCGAAGAGCAGCACGTAGGCACTGCGTCGACCCATCCAGCCGCGAAGTGTACGTGTATGCAGGTACACGGCATAGACCAACCATGTAAAGAGGGCGGCGGTTTCCTTCGGGTCCCACTGCCAGTACACACCCCAGGCATCATGTGCCCACACGGATCCAAGAATGAGTCCGAGTGTGAACAGCGGGAAGCCGATGGTAACCGCGCGGAAGCCGACATCATCAAGCATTTCGGCGCTTGGCAGCCAGTTAACGGTTCGTCGCTCGGCGATCAAATAGAGAATCGCGGCACCGAACGATATCGCGAAAGTTGCATAGGCAAGCGTGAAGGATCCTACGTGGAACGCCATGATGTTGTTGGCCTGCAGGGCCGGCATCACCTGGCTAACCTCTCGCATATCGGCGGGAAGGCTCCAAATGTACAGCGTCATCAAAGCGGCGATGGTCATCACAATCGCGCCGAGTTGTCGCACCTTGTACATGCGCTCGAAAATTAGATGCAGCATGCACACCCAGAAGGTGAACATCATGCTGTACTCATACATATTGCTGAGCGGGAAGTGATCCGCCGCACCCCAACGAGCGAGGATGGCACCACCCATGGCGATACCGCCTAGCAGGGCAAGCATGGTTCCCCAGCGGGCAAACCCGATTGGCCCTTCTTCCGCGTGGAGACTGCTGGTGGAAATGGTTTGACCAGTGCCGGTGCTGAGTTGTGCCTTGCGAACCCGCAAGCGACCTACGGCATAGATGATGTAGGCGATGGCCGAGGCGATAATCGCCATTGAGCCACCGGCGAAGAGATAGAATGAAAACCGAACGAGACCTTCCATGGCAGATGAATCCTCCCCCGCATGCGGATGGTTGCTGTGTGTAGTTTACAGTGACTGATTGCCGCTGCGCGCCTGTTTGTAGAGATACTCGTAATCACCTTCGTTTTTTGGTGCCCTCACCTTTGGTGATGCATCCAGTGACGAAGTAAGTTTGCCGAGCACATTGTAGAAATCTCGCTTGCCGGCATAATCGCGCTTCGCCAACGGAGCCAGATGAAGCTCGTTGCCATCTTCTCCCGGTTTCAGCATGCCGCGGATGCGACGGTGCGGGAAGTAGAACGTGATGATCAGGCCGCCGATCAGGAATCCAGCCGCGATGAGGAAAATGGGAATGGCCGGGTTGTAGCCGATTTGCAGGATGGAATATCGACCCTCGCGCTCGAAGATGATGGTGTAATCGCCGAACTGCATGGGTTGACCCTGGGTAAGAATCACACCTTCCGTGTTGCCGAGTTCGCCAATCCAGATCTCTCCGGATTTGAGCTTCACCCCATTCATTTCCGGCTGTGCAACTGCATTGGGATCCGGCGCAATCACACTCAAGCGCAGGCCCTCGGCGGGGATGTCCACAATGTCTGCAGGTGCCTGTGTATTGAAGCTGGAGTTGTACCGGCCCAAATACGCTGGACCACCAAACACGATGTTCCCCTGCGAATCCCGCACGATGATTTCGGCAGTGGTGCCGAATGAGCTCTGATACACCGTAGCGGGGCCTTCGCTCACTGGATGATTCACCCGTGCATCGCCCGATTTCACCGCGTTGCTGCCATCGTAGATAGTCACTTCGCTGACATAATCGACCGGCAGACCCTGTTCGTTCCAAACATCGCGCACGCGGTTGAGTTCCACGTACATTCCGGTGCCATGGCCGATATTCTTGCGCTCGCCCTCGGCCACCAGGAATTCGTTATCACGGAACCCCATAGAGGACGCGACAATGCCGCCGACCAAGAGCAGAATCAGGCCGATGTGGAACGGAAAAGTACCGAAGCCGCTGTAGCGATTCTTATCCGCATAGATGTGCGTCGTATCGCCCTTGGTTTCGGTGAGTACTCGCCAGCGGCTTTTCTCCAAAACGCCGGTGACATTCTTCAGCACATCATCTTTAGGCGAGGCGAGGGCGAACTCCGCCGCGGTATCTGCACCATTGATGAATCCCATGCTGGTGGTGATCTTGGGATGGGCGAATGTCGCCCAGATTTGCGGTACGCGGTTCAGCGTGCAAATGATGATGGCGATGGCGATGACCGCCAACGTGATGGCGAATACCGGAGATCGGAAAACGTCCCACGCGTACCAGCGATCTACCAGGGGTTGCAGAAACGGAAGATGATCGGCAAGCCACTGTGGAGCGGAACTTCCTCGCAGCGTGCCGATAAGCACGAGGAGTGTAAGGAATGCGATCTCGTAGATGGCATTTCGCACACTGGTGAAGAATCGCCAAACCTTGTCGACTCCGCGCTCCAGCGCTGAGCGTTGATGTGACTGGCGTGGTGATATGGCGGTTTCGGCCATGAATGATCCTGACTGGCTACGATGCGGGTGCGAGATGCGTCGAAAACAGACTAAAGTTCCGGCTCAAAAGGAGTCCAGGGCGCGATACGCGCGAGTTCATTGAAGATGTACTCGTACCAACCAAGCACCATAATGATGCCTACTGCAATCATTATCGCACCGCTAACAAGGGTGACCATGTGGAGGTGCTTGTTTACCTTCTTTAGGAGCCCTGGCAATGATCCAAAAGCGAGTGCCGAAGCGAGGAAGGGAATCGCGAGTCCAAGCGAGTACACCACGAGCAGCGAGGTTGCGCGCTGCATATTGTTCTGGCTCGCGGCGAGTGTAAGAATCGCGCCAAGAATCGGACCCATGCATGGACTCCAACCCGCACCGAAGGTGACGCCAATCATGAACGATGAACCAACCGTGCCAGGTTTGCCACCATCCAGATTCATGTGTGCATCGCGATAAAGGAACGGGATGCGGAAGATACCGATCTGATGGAGCCCCAGCACCATCAGCATGAGTCCACCGATTCGCACAAGCCAAACCGCGTTTTCCTTGATGAAGTTGAGCGATCCCGCGAACTCTCCTGCCGCACCGAGGGCGGCACCAAAGATCACGAACACCACCGTGAAGCCAAGCACGTAGGCCACAGCGTTTCGCATGATCACTGGCCGGGCAGTGGCATCCGCCTCACCGGCAGACACCCCGGCGATGTGCGTGATGTAAATAGGAATCAGGGGGAGTACACAGGGCGATGTGATGCTAAACACCCCTGCGACAAAGGCCGCCAGGAACGAAACATCTGTCATCGACTATTGCCTCTACAAACGCAAACTGGAGTAAGACGGAGCATTTTTTCCTCGAAGCGGTTGGCAGTACAATGAGGGCCGGGCGTTTTGCCCTGGTGCGAGGAGCCCATGTTCAACCGCGACCGTAACTATTCTACCGAAGCTATTGTGTTGGATCGACGTAGTTACGGCGAAGCCGACCGTATTCTGGTTGTGTTTACGCCGCAGTATGGTCGTTTGGATCTCATCGCCAAGGGTGCAAGCAAAACAAAGAGCCGCTCCGGACCGTATCTCGATATCTGCAGTTGGGTGAGACTGGAGCTCGCAACAGGTCGGGATCTCGATGTGGTGCGTTCGGTTCAGCCTGTGAAAACCTTCAGCAATCTCTCGCTGGATCTCGATCGATTCTGTCACGCCAGCTATCTCGTCGAACTCGTCAAGGTACTCACACAGGCCGATGAACCCCACAAAGGTGTGTTTGATCTGCTCTCTCGTTCCCTGATCTTGCTCAACGATGGCATCGATCCCTGGATCGTGACTCGCCACTTTGAGATGGCGCTCCTCAACGAATTGGGATATCGACCGCAGCTTTTCCAGTGCGTGGGATGTGGTGAAGATATCCAGCCACAAACCAATGCGTTCTCCTACACACTCGGTGGGCTGCTTTGCCCAAATGATCGCGAGTTGGATCCATCCGCCACACCGATGTCAGTCAACGCCCAAAAGTACCTCCGTCTCATGCAGCGCGAAGGACTTGCGGCAATGGCTCGTGTGAATCCGACAGCCGAGGAGCGAGCAGAGATCGAACACGTCACCGAGAACTACGTGCGCTTCGTCGCCGATCGGGA